>NZ_CALJNI010000016.1:0-164486 GCF_937982035.1 uncultured Azonexus sp. | reverse complement strand
GGGCAGTTCGGGCCGAGCAGCAGGGTCTTCTTGCCGCCCTTGGCTTCCTTTTCCTTCATCTTGTTGCGCACCATCAGCATGTCGCGGACGGGGATGCCTTCGGTGATGCAGATGGCCAGATCGAGGTCGGCTTCGACAGCTTCCCAGATCGCGGCAGCGGCACCGGCGGGCGGCACGTAGATGACGGACACGGTGGCGCCGGTTTCAGCGGCGGCTTCCTTGACCGAAGCGTAGATGGGGATGTTGAAGATCGACTCGCCGGCCTTCTTCGGGTTCACGCCGGCAACGAAGCATTCCTTGCCGTTTGCATACTCCTGGCACTTTTCCGTATGGAACTGACCGGTCTTGCCGGTGATGCCCTGGGTGATGATCTTGGTGTTCTTGTTGATCAGGATAGACATTCGGTGGCTCCTTACTTGACCGCGGCAACGATCTGGGTGGCGGCCTCGGCCATGGAATCGGCAGAGATGATGGGCAGGCCGGAATCCTTGAGGATCTTCTTGCCCAGGTCTTCGTTGGTGCCCTTCATGCGGACGACCAGCGGCACCGACAGATTGACTTCCTTGGCTGCAGCAACCACGCCGGTGGCGATGGTGTCGCACTTCATGATGCCGCCGAAGATGTTGACCAGGATGCCCTTGACCTTGGTGTTCTTGAGCATGATCTTGAAGGCTTCGGTGACCTTCTCGGTCGTGGCACCGCCGCCGACGTCGAGGAAGTTGGCCGGCTCGGCGCCGAACAGCTTGATCGTGTCCATGGTGGCCATGGCCAGACCGGCACCGTTCACCAGGCAGCCGATGTTGCCGTCGAGCGAGATGTAGGCCAGGTCGAACTTGGAAGCTTCGATTTCGTCGGCGTCTTCTTCGTCCAGGTCGCGCATGGCGACGATTTCCGGCTGGCGGAACAGGGCATTGGAGTCGAAATTGAACTTGGCGTCGAGCGCCTTGACGGTACCGTCGGCTTCGTGGATCAGCGGGTTGATTTCAGCCAGCGAAGCGTCGGTTTCCATGTAGCAGGTGTACAGCTTCTTCAGCGTATCGACACACTGCGGAATCGAGGCTTCGTTCATGCCCATGCCCTTGGCCAGGGTCAGCGCCTGCTCGTCGGTCAGGCCGACCAGCGGGTTGATGAAGACCTTGACGATCTTTTCCGGGGTCTTGTGGGCGACTTCTTCGATGTCCATGCCGCCTTCGTACGAGGCCATCATGGCGACCGATTGCGTGGCACGGTCGGTCAGCGCGGCCACATAGTATTCGTGCTGGATGTCGGCGCCTTCTTCGATCAGCAGGTGACGGACCTTCTGGCCTTCCGGACCGGTCTGGTGCGTGATCAGCTGCATACCGAGGATCTGGCTGGCGTACTCACGCACTTTTTCCAGAGAGGTTGCGACCTTGACGCCGCCGCCCTTGCCACGGCCGCCTGCGTGGATCTGCGCCTTGACGACCCAGACCTTGCCGCCCAGGGTTTCAGCTGCCTTGACCGCGTCTTCGACGGTCGTGCAGTGAATCCCGCGCGGAACCGTAACGCCGAATTTCTTCAGGATTTGCTTGCCCTGATATTCGTGAATTTTCATGCGCTTTCCTTGCGTTGAGTTGAGTTGCGAGCTTTGAGCGGCGCCGAACATCCCCCTGGCCCCGCCCGGTTATACTTCTTCGAGCCGAAAATCTTACCACAGCCGCAACAAATTATTGCAGGCCAAAATTCATAATTACGAAGCGCTTTCACTCAGGCGGATGACCTTGACCATCAACGGCAAAAGCAATGCCGCTGCCGCCACCAGCGCAATCACCGCTGCCAGCCAGAAACCGGCAACCCCCAGCGCCGGTTGCCAGCGGTAGCACAGCCAGGCACCGCCGCCCAGGGCGATCCCCCAGAAGCAGAAAGTCTGGATCAGCATCGGCACGAAAGTCACCCGACAGGCTCGCAGCACATGGCCGGCGATGGTCTGCAGGGCATCGAAGAACTGGTAGATCGCGACATAGACGATCAGACTCAGCGCCACCCCGCGCACCGCCGGATCGTCGGTATAGGCCGCCACCAGCGGCTCGGCGGCCAGCCACAGCAGCACCCCGAGCAGCAGGGAGAGCGAGGCCGACAGATACAAGGCAGCGCGCACCGTCACCCGCAGCCGTGCCCAGTCGCGCGCGCCGAGCAACTGACCGACCGCCGCCAGCGTGGCAATCGCCAGCGACAGCGGCAGCATGTAGGCGAGTGCCGACAGGTTGGCGATGATGCGATGACCGGCGACTTCGGTTGCGCCGAGCGAAGCGACGAACAGGGCGACCAGCGTGAATGCCGTGATTTCGACCAGATTGGAAAATCCCATCGGCAGGCCCAGACGCAGCAACTGGCGCCAGACCGGCCAGCGCGGCGCCTGCCAGGCGGCAAACGGTCGATAGCGGCGACCGAGCGAACCGAAATTCAGCCACAGCGCCCCCGTCGTACAGGCCAGCCAGCCAATTACGATGTTCGACAGGGCGCAACCGACAACCCCAAGAGGCTCGCCCAGCCAGCCCTGCAAGGCCAGCCCCCAGGCAAGCACGGCGTGAATGGCCAGTCCCGCCAGCCCGATGCCCATCAACACCCGCGGTCGCCCGAGGGCATTGCAGAAGGCGTAGAAGGTACGATAGAGCAGCGCCGCCGGCAGGCTCCAGGCGAGCAGGCCGAGGTATTCGCGGACTTTGGCATCGACCGCCGCATCCATGGCGAAGAGGTCGAGCACGAAACCGGGATGACGCAGGAAGAGCATGCCGGGCAGACTGAGCAGCAGCGCCAGCCAGAAACCCTGCTGCAGGATGCCGGCCACTTCGTCGCCGCGACGGGCGCCGTGCAGATGCGCGACCAGCGGCGCCACCGCCTGAACCACGCCGACCAGGGCGAACACCAGCGAAATATGGATGCCGCCGCCGATGGCGACCGCCGCAAGGTCGGCCGGGCTGACGTGGCCGAGTACCGCCGTGTCGACGACCATCATGCCGATCGACGCAAGCTGGGCAACGAGAATGGGAAAGGCGTGGCCGATCAGGCCACGCATTGCGCTCAGCACGGACAGACGATCAGACGATGCGGGCGCGCAATCCGGGCAGGCCGTCGACGCCGCCTTCGAGCAGGTCGCCGCGTAACAGCGGCCCGACCCCGGCCGGCGTGCCGGTGTAGATCAGGTCGCCGGCCTCCAGACGCACCAGCGTCGACAGGTTGGCGATGATGTCCTCGACTTTCCAGCCCATCTGATCGAGATCGCCCTGCTGGCGCAACTCACCGTTGACCTTGAGCCAGATCGCGCCGGCGCGCGGATGACCGGCAGTAGCCAGCGGCGCCAGCGGCCCGCAGACCGCCGACTGGTCAAAACCCTTGCCCATGTCCCAGGGATGGCCCTTTTCCTTGGCCCAGGCCTGGATGTCGCGTCGCGTCAGATCGAGCCCGACCGCGTAGCCGAAAACCAGGCCGGCCGCCACCTCGACCGGCACATCGGCACCGCCGGCGCCGAGCGCGACGACCATCTCGACCTCGTGGTGCAGGTTGGCAGTCGCCGGCGGATAACTCACGGCCAGCTCGTCGGCACCGCAGATCAGCGCATCGGCCGGCTTAGTAAAGAAAAACGGGGGTTCCAGCCCGTCAGCCTGAGCCGTCGCGCCCATTTCCCGCGCATGCTCGGCGTAATTGCGGCCGACACAAAAAATCCGGCGAACCGGGAAAAAGGCATCGCTGTCAAAAACCGGCAACGCCACCGGCAAACGGGGGGGAATGACGTAATGCATGAAATGACCCTGGCATGTTTCGACAAATGTGCAATACTTCGCCCATTGCACCCCGTCATGTTATCCCGATTCGCTCCGTGAAGCCCAGCCTGCCGCTCCTGCTCTGCCTGTTGATGGCATCGCCCGCCGCGCTTGCCGCCGGACTCGGCGAGCTGACCGTGCATTCGCGGATCGGCGAGCCCCTGCACGCGGAAGTCGCCATCATCGCCCGGGCGGATGAAAAGCTGGAGGCCGTCTGCTTCGGCCTGTCGCGGATCAAGGATGCCGAGTTGCCGGTGATCGCCAATGCCCGCCTGCAACTAGAACAGGGCAGCCAGGGCACACGCCTGCGCATCACGGCGGCCGAGCCCCTGCATGAACCCCTGGCCACCCTACGCTTGCGGGCCGGTTGCGGCGTCGAACTGCAACGAGACTACTTCGTCATGCCCTCCCCCCCGGACACCCGGCAAACCGAATCCAGGATCGCCAGCGGCGCAGCCCCAACGACCGCACCGGCGGTTGCCAGCGAGCCGCCACGGCCACGCAGCGCCGCTCCCGCAGCGAAGCCCCGTCCGGCACCCCGGCCGCCGCCCGAAGCACGCGGCGACCGGCTGGTTCTCGGCAACTCGCCGATGCAACTCGATTACAACCTGCCGCCATCGCTCAGCGCCGAAACCGAAGCCCGCATGCTGCGCATGGAAACCAGCCTGAGCCGGCTCAACGAAAGCCTGCAAAAGCTCGAAGCGGCGATGGCCATCGGCGGCGAGATCAAGGCGGCCGAGCAGGAACTGCAGCTGGCCATTGCCCTCCAGCAACCGCCCGCCGCCGGACCACTGGCAGAAGAAAAGGCCTCTGCCGGCAGCGCCTGGCAAAAATGGCTCGAACTGCTCGGCGGCGCACTGCTCGGCGGCATCCTGAGCGCACTGGTGCTGCAGCAACTGAGTCGCCTCAGACCGGATTATCGAGGTCGATGAAACTGCATTCCAGAGCAAAACGCGCCTGCAGGTGGGCAGCCAGTGCCTTGACCCCGTAACGCTCGGTGGCATGATGGCCGGCGGCGACATAGGCGACGCCACTTTCCTCGGCCAGATGCACGGTCTGTTCCGAGATTTCGCCGGACAGGTAAAGATCGACGCCGAGGGCGATGGCCTGCTCGAAATAGCCCTGCGCGCCGCCGGAACACCAGGCGACGCGCCGGATCGTGCGCGCCGGATCGCCGATCACCAGGGCTTGCCGCCCCAGCGCCGCATTGATCCCGGCAGTCACCTCGGCCAGCGTGCCCGGCGCCGGCAGGCGACCGACCCAGCCGATTTCCTGCTCACCGAAGCGTCCTTCCGGCAGCCAGCCGAACAGTTGCGCCAATTGCGCGTTGTTGCCCAGTTCCGGGTGTGCATCGAGCGGCAGATGGTAGGCCAGCAGGCTGATTCCGTTGCCGAGCAGGGTCGCCAGACGCTTGCGGCGCATGCCGGTGATGCACCCGTCCTCACCCTTCCAGAAATAGCCGTGATGAACCAGAACGGCCTGGGCGCCCCGCTCGACCGCCAGGTCGAGCAGTTTCTGGCTGGCCGTGACCCCGGCAACGATACGCGTCACTTCGCCACAACCTTCCACTTGCAGACCGTTTGGGCAATAATCCCGGTACTTCGGCGCTTGCAGCAATTCATCGAGATACAGCGTCAGTTCATCAAGTTTCATCGTCACGGACTCACATGCACAGGTTGTGGCTGATTTTTGCACAAACGGTCACCGTTGCGCTGGCCGTCGTCTTCACGGTTTCGACACTGAAGCCGGAATGGCTGCCGCGCGGCCAGCGCATCATCGCGCTGCAGGAAGCCGCACCGGTTGCCGATGGTGGCCAGCGAGCCGTGGCGTCTTATCGTGATGCCGCCCGCTCCTCGCTGCCCGCCGTGGTGCACATCTACACCACGCAGCAGGTCCGTCAGCAACGCCATCCGCTGTTCGACGATCCGATCTTCCGCCACTTCTTCGGCGAACGCCCCGAGGGCCAGAACCGGCGCAACTCCGGGCTCGGTTCGGGCGTCATTGTCAGCCAGAACGGCTACATCCTGACCAATTTCCACGTCATCGAAGGCGCCGACGACATCCAGGTCGCCCTCAACGACGGCAAGACCTACAAGGCACGCATCGTCGGCACCGATCCGGAATCCGACCTCGCCGTTCTGCGCATCGACGCCAGCGGCCTGCCGGCGATCACCTTCGGCCAGATGGACAACCTGAACGTCGGCGATGTCGTGCTCGCCATCGGCAATCCCTTCGGCGTCGGCCAGACGGTGACCATGGGCATCGTCTCGGCACTGGGCCGCTCGCACCTGGGGATCAACACCTTCGAGAACTTCATCCAGACCGACGCCGCCATCAACCCCGGCAACTCCGGCGGCGCCCTGGTCGATGCCCAAGGCAACCTGGTCGGCATCAACACCGCGATCTATTCCCGCACCGGCGGCAACCACGGCATCGGCTTCGCCATTCCGGTATCGAGTGCGCGCAGCATCATGGAACAGATCATCGAAAGCGGCTCGGTGACCCGCGGCTGGATCGGTGTCGAAGCCCAGGAAATCACCGAGGAACTGGCCGAATCCTTCGGCCTGCCGGATACCGACGGCGCCCTGATCGCCGGCGTCGTGCGCGGCAGCCCGGCCGATCGCGCCGGCGTCCGCCCGGGCGACGTGCTGCTCTCGGTCAATGGCAAGGCCGTCACCGACCCGCAGGTCATGCTCGATCTGATCGCCGAACTCAAGCCGGAAGAAAAAGCCGCCTTCCGCCTGCGCCGCGACCGCAGCATCCTCGAACTGCAGGTCCGGATCGGCAAGCGTCCGCCGCTACGCACCGAGGAATAATCCCCATGTGCCAGCTACTGGGCATGAACTGCAACGTGCCCACGGACATCTGTTTTTCCTTCTCCGGCTTCCAGGCACGCGGCGGCGCGACTGACGTGCATTCGGACGGCTGGGGCATCGCCTTTTTCGAGGGCCGCGGCACGCGCGTCTTCCTCGACCCGCAGCCCTCGGCCAGCTCGCCGGTGGCCGAACTGGTCAGCCGCTATCCGATCCGCTCGATGAATGTCATCGCGCACATCCGCAAGGCCACGCAGGGAACGGTTGCGCTGGAAAACACGCATCCCTTCATGCGCGAACTGTGGGGCCGGTACTGGATCTTTGCACATAACGGCAACCTGATCGATTTCCAGCCGACACTCGACGGCAGCTTCATGCCGGTCGGCAACACCGACAGCGAGCGCGCCTTCTGCTGGCTGCTGCAGGAATTCCGCCGTCGTTTCGGTGAGGTCATGCCATCGGTCGACGCCTTGTTCGCGGCGCTGCACGAGCTCACCTTGCAGGTTGCGGGGCATGGTGAATTCAACTTCCTGCTGTCCAACGGGGACTGCCTGTTCGCCCATGCCTCGACGCGACTCAGCTACATCGTTCGCCAGGCACCGTTTGCCGAAGCGCACCTGAAAGACCAGGACCTGACCGTCGATTTCCGTGAAGTGACCGGCGCCCGGGACCGGGTCGCGGTGATCGCCACCCTGCCGCTGACCGACAACGAGCAATGGACGACGATGCCGGCCGGAACACTGTGGCGCTTCATCGACGGCGCGCCGGCGGGCCTGCTGGCAACCCGTCCGGGACCGCCACGCGATTAGGATTTCCCGTCGAGTTTGCGGAAATCGGCTTCGGCCTTGTCCAGCTCGGCGTCTAGGTCAATATCGGCGGCAGCGGACTGGGCTGTGCTGGCGGCGGCGGCAGCCGCATCGGCATCGGCGCGGGTCGTGGTTTTCGATACCAGGGTCGCCGCCAGGATACCCAGTTCGTAGAGCAGACACATCGGAACTGCCAGTGCCAGCTGCGAGACAACGTCGGGCGGCGTGACCACGGCAGCCACGACAAAGGCGCCGACGATGAAATAGGAACGCCATTCGCGCAGCTTCTCGACCTTGACCACGCCCAGCTTGACCAGCACGACGAGCGCCACCGGCACCTCGAAGGACAGGCCGAAGGCCATGAACATGGTCATCACGAAGGACAGGTAGGCTTCGATATCCGGCGCCGGGGTAATGCTCTTGGGCGCGAAACTGGCGATGAAGTGGAAGACCTGGCCGAAGACGAAGAAGTAACAGAAGGCCATGCCCAGCACGAACAGCACCGTGCTCGAGATGATCAGCGGAATGCCCAGGCGGCGCTCGTGAGCGTACAAACCGGGCGCAACGAAACCCCAGGCCTGAAACAGCACATAGGGCAGGGCAAGCACGAAGGCCACCATGGCGGTTACCTTGAGCGGCACCATGAACGGCGTGACGACGCCGATGGCGACCATCTTGGTCCCCTCGGGCAAGGCACTGGTCAGCGGCGCTGCCAGCAGGTCGTAAATCGCCCCCGGCCCGGGATAAAGGGCCAGTCCGCCCATCACCACGGCGATGGCGATCAGGCTGCGCAATACCCGGTCGCGCAATTCGATCAGGTGAGAGACAAAGGTTTCCTGCTGCTCGGTCTCGCTCATGCCTTGCCGCCATCCTTTTCCGGTGCTGCCGGCGTCGCGACGGGATTCGCCTGGCCGGCGACCGTAGCGACATCTTGTTCGATCTTGCGGGCGTTCGCTTCGAGATCGGCGATTGCATCCTGGACCGGCGTTGCGAAGGTCGTGCGGACGGAATCGTATTCCTTGCGCACCGTATCTTCCAGCGAACGGGCCGAGTCGGCGACCTGCGCCTGCAGTTTCTTCAACTCGTCGAGCTGCATTTCGCGATTGATGTCGGACTTGACGTCATTGACGTAACGCTGGGCACGACCGAGCAAATGGCCGAGCGTGCGCGCCACCTTGGGCAGGCGTTCAGGACCGATGACCAGCAGCGCAACGATGCCGATCACCATCAACTCGGAAAAACCGATATCGAACATGGATTTTTTTCATGATCGGGCAGACAAGCGCCTGCCCGGATTATCAGGACTTGGTCTTTTCCTGGACCTCAACGTCGATGGTCTGGCCGCCGACCTGCTGGGTCGGCTGGGCGCCTTCGGCCGGTTTGTCGGCGTTGGCGTCCTTCATGCCGTCCTTGAAGCCCTTGACCGCACCGCCGAGATCCTGACCGACGTTGCGCAGCTTCTTGGTGCCGAACACGAGCAGGACGATGACCAGAACGATCAGCCAGTGCCAGATGGAAAAAGTACCCATGATGATGTCTCCTTAAATTCGCTTGAGCATGGGGCCGACCGGGTCGGGTCCGCCCACGATGTGCATGTGCAGATGGGGCACTTCCTGCTGCCCGATCTCGCCAGTGTTGATGATGACACGGAAGCCGCCGGGGCTACCCTGGGCAACTGCAATTTCATTGGCCTTGACCAGCATGTGCCCGAGCACTTCCGCATCCTCCGGAGCGACCGTCGCCAGCGAGGTGATGTGCTTCTTCGGCACCACCAGAATGTGCACCGGACGCGCCGGATGGATATCCTTGAAAGCCAGCACCTTATCGTCCTCGTAGACCTTCTGCGACGGAATGGTTCCGGCGACGATCTTGCAGAACAGGCAGTCGCTCACTTGCCGGCGCTCCGCGAGGCCTTCTCGTCGATGCCGGAAATCCCTTCGCGGCGGCGCATTTCCTGCGACACGTCCTCAATCGACAGACCGTAGAAAGCGAGCAGGACCAGGATGTGATAGACGACATCGGTCGACTCGCGGACGATGTTCAGACGCTTGCCGTCCTTGCCGGCCATGATCAGTTCGGCGCATTCCTCGCCGATCTTCTTAAGAATGGAATCGGGGCCTTCCGAGAACAGCTTGGCGGTATAGGACTTCTCCGGATCAGCGTGGCGACGCGAGGCCAGCGTCTCGGACAAGCGGTGCAGGATGTCGTGCGTGCTCATTGGTAGATGTCCTTCGGATCTTTCAAAACCGGATCGACGGGAACCCAGCGTTCCCCTTGCAACTCATTGAAAAAACAACTCGCCCGGCCGGTATGGCAGGCGATGCCGCCGACCTGTTCGACCGTCAGCAGCAGCACGTCGCCGTCGCAATCGGTACGGATGGCGCTGACCTTCTGCCAGTGCCCCGATTCCTCGCCTTTGCGCCACAAACGTGCCCGCGAACGCGACCAGTATACCGCGTTGCCGCTGCGCACCGTTTCCTGCAGCGACTCGCGGTTCATGTAGGCGAACATCACGATACGCCCGGCGGCATCCTGGGCAATCGCCGGGATCATGCCGTCGGCGTCCCATTTGAGCGCGTCGAGCCAGCCGAGGGCGTGATCGAGATCGGCCATTACAGTCGCACTTCGATCCCGCGCGCGGCCATGTACTCCTTGGCCTGGCGCACCGTGTATTCGCCGAAATGGAAGATGGATGCAGCCAGCACCGCATCGGCGCGGCCTTCGGAAACGCCGTCGGCCAGATGCTGCAGGTTGCCGACGCCGCCCGAGGCAATCACCGGAATCCCGACCGCGTCGGATACGCCGCGCGTCAGCGGCAGATCGAAACCGTTCTTGGTGCCGTCGCGGTCCATGCTGGTCAGCAGGATTTCGCCGGCCCCCAGCGCCTCGACCTTCTTCGCCCATTCGATAGCGTCGAGTCCGGTATCGTTGCGGCCGCCGTGCGTGAACACATGCCACTTGCCCGGTGCGACCTGCTTGGCGTCGATGGCGACGACGATGCACTGCGAACCGACCTTGCTCGATGCGTCGAAGACCAGGTCCGGATTCTGCACTGCGGCGGTATTCATCGACACTTTGTCGGCACCGGCGTTGAGCAGGCGACGTACGTCTTCTACCTTGCGCACACCACCACCGACGGTGAGCGGAATGAAGACCTGCTCGGCGCAGGCTTCGACGATGTGCAGGATGATGTCGCGCTGATCGGAGGAGGCCGTGATGTCGAGGAAGGTGACTTCGTCGGCGCCCTGCTCGTTGTAGCGGCGGGCGATTTCAATCGGATCGCCGGCATCGCGCAGGCCGACGAAATTGGTGCCCTTGACGACCCGGCCAGCGGTGACATCGAGACAGGGGATGATGCGTTTGGCGAGCATCAGGCGCCCAGCTCGTCGGCGAGTTCCTGCGCCGCCTTGAAATCGAGCGAACCGTCGTACACGGCGCGACCGGCGATGGTGCCGACGACGCCTTCGCCCTCGACCGCGCACAGGGCGCGGATGTCGTCGAGGTTGGACAGGCCGCCTGAAGCAATCACCGGAATGGTCAGCGCCTGAGCCAGACGCACGGTGGCTTCGATGTTCAGGCCGGAAAGCATGCCGTCACGACCGATATCGGTGTAGATGATCGACTCGACGCCGTAGTCCTCGTATTTCTTGCCGAGATCGACGACGTCGTGACCGGTCAGTTTCGACCAGCCGTCGGTCGCCACCTTGCCGTCCTTGGCGTCGAGGCCGACGATGATGTGTCCGGGGAAGGCAACGCAGGCGTCGTGCAGGAAGCCCGGATTCTTCACCGCCGCAGTGCCGATGATGACGTAGGACAGGCCGCCGTCGAGACAAGCTTCGATGGTGTCGAGATCGCGGATGCCGCCGCCGAGCTGGACCGGAATGTCGTCACCGACCTCGGCCAGGATGGCCTTGATCGCAGCGGCATTCTTCGGCTTGCCGGCAAAGGCACCGTTCAAGTCGACTAGATGCAGGCGGCGCGCGCCTTGATCCAGCCAGTGCCGGGCCTGTTCGGCCGGGCTGTCGGAGAAAATGGTGGCCTCTTCCATCAGGCCCTGCTTGAGGCGGACACATTGTCCGTCCTTCAGGTCAATTGCGGGAATGATCAGCATGGGGGAATCAACGGGAAAATTTACGACAGACGCGAATCAGGGGCGCCACTCGACAAAATTCTTCAGGAGTTGCAGGCCGTCGCGAGCGCTTTTCTCGGGATGGAACTGGACCGCAAAGATATTATCCCGGCCCACCGCACAGGTAAAGGGCACACCGTAGTCGGTCGTGCCGACAGTCAGCGCCGGATCGATCGTCTGCACGCAGTAGCTATGCACGAAATAGAAGCGCGAGCCGTCGGCAATCCCCGACCACAGGGCGTGCGGCGCCTGCCGGACTTCGTTCCAGCCCATGTGCGGGACCTTCAGGCGAGCGCCGCTGGCATCGACCATCTGCGCCTCGGGAAAGCGCCGGACGACACCGGGAAAAACACCGAGACCGGCAACATCGCCCTCTTCGCTGCGTTCGAACAACATCTGTTCGCCGACGCAGATACCGAGAAAGGGTTTGTTCTTTGCCGCCGCCAGCACGGCTTCCCGCAGATTGCGGGCATCGAGTTCGCGCATGCAGTCGGGCATCGCCCCCTGGCCGGGAAAGACCACCCGATCGGCAGCGGCGACCACCGCCGGATCGGCGGTGACGACCACGGCTTCGCTGCCGGCGACATGCTCCAGCGCCTTCGACACCGAGCGCAGATTGCCCATGCCGTAATCGATGACGGCGATGGTCACAGCGTTCCCTTCGTCGACGGCATGCAACCGGCCATGCGCGGATCCGGCGTCACCGCCATGCGCAGCGCCCGGCCGAAGGCCTTGAAGATGGTCTCGGCCTGGTGATGGGCATTCTTGCCGCGCAGGTTGTCGATGTGCAGCGTCATCCCGGCATGGTTGACCAGGCCGTGGAAGAATTCGGAGACCAGGTCGACATCGAACTGGCCGATCATCGCCCGGGTGAATTCGCAATTGAGCTCCAGCCCCGGCCGCCCCGACAGGTCGATGACCACGCGCGACAGCGCTTCGTCCAGCGGCACGTAGCTGTGGCCGTAACGGGTCAGCCCCTTCTTGTCGCCCCAGGCCTTGGCCAGCGCCTGACCGAAGGTGATGCCGATATCCTCGACCGTGTGATGGGCGTCGATGTGCAGATCGCCCTTGGCGTCGACATCGAGGTCGATCAAGCCGTGCCGGGCAATCTGGTCGAGCATGTGGTCGAGGAAGGGAACGCCGGTGGCGAACCGGCCCTGGCCGGTACCATCAAGATTCACCTTGATGGTGATCTGGGTCTCCAGGGTATTGCGGGTAACTTCGGCTTGTCGCATGGACTTGGCGGAAAAACGTTGAAACGGAGGGCCATGATACCATTTCGTCTTACTTTTACGCCTACCGTGAAAACCCGATGAGCCGCTTCTGGAGCCAGGTCGTCCGCGACCTCACCCCCTACGTGCCGGGCGAACAGCCCAAGATCGCTAATCTGATCAAGCTGAACACCAACGAGCACCCCTGTCCGCCCTCCCCCCGGGTGGTCGCCGCCATAAAGGCCGAGCTCGGCGACGACGGTGCCCGCCTGCGCCTTTACCCGGACCCCAACGCCGACCTGCTGAAGAACGCCATTGCCCGGCATCACGGCGTGAAGCCCGGCGAAGTCTTCGTCGGCAACGGCTCCGACGAAGTCCTGGCGCACATCTTCATGGCACTGCTCAAGCACGATGCGCCGATTCTCTTCCCGGACATCACCTACAGCTTCTACCCGGTCTATTGCGGCCTCTACGGCGTCGCGCACCGCACCGTGCCGCTGGCCGCCGATTTCTCCATCGACCCGGCCGACTACTGCGGCGTCGCCAACGGCGGCATCCTGATTGCCAACCCGAACGCCCCGACCGGTCGCCTGCTGCCGCTTGCCGCCATCGAGCGCATCGTTCGCGCCAACCCGGATTCGGTCGTGGTCGTTGATGAGGCCTACGTCGACTTCGGCGGCACCAGCGCCATCCCGCTGACCCAGCAATATGACAACCTGCTGGTCGTGCACACCTTGTCCAAATCGCGCTCGCTGGCCGGTTTGCGGGTCGGCTTCGCGGTCGGCCACCCGGACCTGATCGAAGCGCTGGAGCGGGTCAAGAACAGCTTCAATTCCTACCCGCTGGACCGCCTGGCGATCGTCGGTGCCGTTGCCGCGATTGAGGACGAAGACTACTTCCGTCAATGCTGCGCCACGGTGATCGCCACCCGCGAGGCGCTGACCGCCGATCTCGCCGGACAAGGCTTCGAGGTGCTGCCGTCGGCCGCCAATTTCATCTTCGCCCGTCATCCCGGTCGCGACGCCGCCGAACTGGCCAAGGCGCTGCGTGAACGCAACATCATCGTCCGCCACTTCAAGCTGCCGCGCATCGACCAGTACCTGCGCATCACCATCGGCAGCGATGCCGACTGTCAGGCACTGAGCGCGGCGCTGCGCGAAATCCTCGGTTGAGTCGGCGACGGCCTCAAACGAGGCCGAGCAAACCGAGCAAGGCGCCGACGCCGATGAACCACAGCGGATGCAGTCCGGTCTTCAGGTTGGCCAGCACCGTGGCCGCCAGCAGCAGCCACGCGGCCAGCCCCAGACCGGCCGCCTGACTGATCAGCGTCGCCCCGGAAAACACCAGGCCGACCGCCAGCGGCGCCACGCCGATGCTGATCGCCCGCTGCCAGCGCTTGCCGGCGAAGCTTTCCCAGCGGTCGATCAGCAGGTAGATGAGCACGCTCATCGGCAGGCACATCGCCAGCGTTGCAGCCAGCGCCCCGCCCAGGCCGGCGACGTGCCAGCCGATCAGGGTCACCACCAGCACGTTCGGGCCCGGCGCGGCCTGGGCGATGGCGTACAAATGAGTGAAGGTCGTGTCGTCCAGCCACTGGTGATTTTCGACGACGACGCGGTGCATCTCAGGCAACAGCGCGGTCGCGCCACCAAAGGCGACGAAGGACAGGATCGCGAATTCGCGGAACAGGTCGACGATCAGGCTCATCGCCGCCCCAACCGCCAGTAGGCCAGACCGCCGGAGAGCAACAGACCGGCCAGCATCACCCACAGCATCGGCCAGCGCAGCCAGGCAATCCCGAAGACAACGAGCGCGGCAAAAGGCAGGAAAGCCGCCTTGTCACGGATCGCCATGCCCATGCGCCAGGCCATGGCGAACAACAGACCGGCGCCGACGGCAGCCACGCCGCGCAGCATCGACTGGGCGACCGGCAGACTGCCGTAAGCATCGTAGAGCATGGCCAGCAGCAGGACGATGGCAATCGGCCCGGCCAGCAGGCCGACCGGCGCGACGATGGCCCCCGCCAGTCCGCGGTAACGCTTGCCAACCAGCACCGCCAGATTGACCACATTCGGCCCCGGCAGGAACTGGCAGAGCCCGAGCTGGGCGTTGAATTCCTCGGCGGTCATCCAGCCGCGCTGGTCGACCAGCATGCGCCGGGCAAAGGGCAGCACGCCGCCGAAACCGGACAGGCCGACCGACGAAAAGCCCAAAAAAAGCGCCCGGAGATCCGGGCGCACTTGATTCGGCTGATGCTGGTTCATGAAAGCTCAGTCTTCCAGCCGGAATTCCGCCGATTTCGCATGTGCCGGCAGGCCCTCGCCGTGCGCCAGCGTAGACGCGACCCGGCCCAGCGTCTGCGCGCCGGCCTTCGACACCTTGATCAGGCTGGTCCGCTTCTGGAAATCGTAGACCCCGAGCGGCGACGAGAAACGTGCCGAGCCTGAGGTCGGCAGCACGTGGTTCGGCCCGGCACAGTAATCGCCGAGCGATTCCGAGGTGTAGTGGCCGATGAAGATGGCGCCGGCGTGGTGAATCTTTTCCACCCACGGATCGGGATTGTCGAGGGCCAGTTCAAGGTGCTCGGGCGCGACGCGGTTGGCGATGGCGATTGCCTCGTCCATGTCGCGAACCTGGATGAAGGCGCCGCGATTGGTCAACGAGGTACGGATCGTCTCCTGGCGCGGCATCGTCGGCAGCAGCTTGTCGATGCTGACCTGGACGCGTTCGATGAAAGCGGCGTCCGGGCAGATCAGGATGGATTGCGCCAGTTCGTCGTGCTCGGCCTGCGAGAACAGGTCCATCGCCACCCAGTCGGGATTGCCCGAGCCGTCCGAGACAACCAGGATTTCGGACGGACCGGCGACCATGTCGATGCCGACGATGCCGAACACGCGGCGCTTGGCCGTCGCTACGTAGGCGTTGCCCGGACCGACGATCTTGTCCACCTGCGGCACGCTCTCTGTACCGTAGGCCAGCGCCCCGACCGCCTGCGCGCCGCCGATGGTGAACACGCGATCGACACCGGCCAGGCAGGCCGCCGCCAGCACCAGCTGGTTGTGTTCGCCGCCCGGCGTCGGCACGACCATGATCAGTTCCTTGACGCCGGCGACCTTGGCCGGAATCGCGTTCATCAGCACCGACGACGGATAGGCCGCCTTGCCGCCCGGCACATAGAGGCCTACGCGGTCGAGCGGGGTGATCATCTGGCCGAGCAGAGTGCCGTCGGCTTCGGTATAGGACCAGCCGTCGAGCTTCTGCTTCTCGTGGTAGGCACGCACACGCTGGGCGGCGACTTCGAGGGCAGCACGACGGTCGGCCGGCAAACCGGCCAGGGCCTTTTCGAGCTCGTCGGGTGACAGTTCGAGATCGGCCATCGAAACAGCCGTCAGCCGGTCGAAACGGTTGCTGTAATCGACCACGGCAGCATCGCCACGGGCCTTGACGTCGGCGAGGATGCCGGCGACGGTACGCTCGATGCCCTCATCCGCCGCTGCCTCGAAGGCGAGCAGTTCCTTCAGCCTGGCCGCGAAATCGGCGTCGACCGTGGACAGGCGCTTGATCGCGACAGTCATTTACTTCTCCACCGCCTGGGCAAAGGCATCGATGATCGGTTGCAGGGTCTCGCGCTTGACCTTGAGTGCCGCCTGATTGACGACCAGGCGCGAGGAAATGTCCATGATGTGCTCGCAGGCGACCAGCTTGTTGGCCTTCAGCGTGCCGCCGGTCGACACCAGATCGACGATGGCGTCGGCCAGGCCGGCCAGCGGCGCCAGTTCCATCGAACCGTAGAGCTTGATCAGGTCGACGTGCACACCCTTGGCGGCGAAATGTTCGCGCGCCGTCTTGATGTACTTGGATGCCACCTTGAGGCGGTTGCCTTGGCGCACGGCGTTCTGGTAATCGAAACCTTCGGGGATGGCGACCATCATCCGGCACTTGGCGATCTTCAGATCGAGCGGTGCGTAAAGGCCTTCACCGCCGTGCTCGATCAGCACATCCTTGCCGGCCACGCCGATATCGGCCGCGCCGTACTGGACATAGGTCGGCACGTCGGTGGCGCGAACGATGACGACGCGCACGTCCGGCTGATTGGTCTCGATGATCAGCTTGCGCGAGGTTTCCGGATTCTCGGCCGGCACGATGCCGGCTGCGGCCAGCAGCGGAAGGGTTTCGTCGAAGATGCGGCCCTTGGACAGGGCAATAGTGATACCGGTCACGGGGAGTGTCTCGTGGGTAAAGCGGTGATTTTACCGCAAAGCAGCATGGCCGCCGAAATCGCCGCCAATGGCGGCGACCCAAAAGCAAAAAGCCCGGCAAGCCGGGCTTTTCGATACAGGCGTATCCGGTAGCTTATTCAGCCGGGCGGATGTTGGCAGCCTGCTTGCCCTTCGGGCCATTGACGACGTCGAAGGTCACCTTCTGGTTTTCGGCCAGGGTCTTGAAACCGTTGCCTTGAATTGCAGAGAAGTGAGCGAAGAGGTCTTCACCACCTTCGGACGGAGAGATGAAACCAAAACCCTTGGAGTCGTTGAACCACTTGACGGTACCAGTTGCCATGAATAGCTTCCTTGGAAAATATTAAAAAAATCGAGAATCAAGACCGAGGAGCTGACAAACCGAAACCGGTGCAGGAACAACACACTGCCTGGAAATCCCGTGTCGATGAGTATGGGGCAGACACAGAATAAAGCAAAGCATTTTTCAGACTTTTTTCAAGCTCCGGCAAAAAAATCCCGGGTTTCATGCCAAAAACAACATCAACGGACCCGTTCGACGCTGGCACCAAGCGCCGCCAGCTTCTGCTCGATGCGCTCGTAGCCGCGATCCAGGTGGTAAATGCGATCGATCAGGGTCTCGCCGCTGGCCACCAGGCCGGCAATGATCAGCGACGCCGAAGCCCGCAGGTCGGTGGCCATGACCGTTGCCCCCTCAAGGCGATCGACCCCGCGAACGATCGCGTTGTTGCCTTCGATCTGGATGTTGGCGCCAAGGCGCATCAGTTCGCTGACGTGCATGAAACGGTTTTCGAAAATCGTCTCGCGGATCGTCGCCACCCCGTCGGCAACACAGTTCATGGCCATGAACTGCGCCTGCATGTCGGTCGGGAACGCCGGATACGGCGCCGTGCGCAGGCTGACCGATTTCAGCTTGGCCGGTGCCGTCAGGCGGATCGCGTCGCGTTCGACGACGATTTCGCAACCGGCATCCATCAGCTTGTCGACGACGGAATCGAGGTAGGCGGCCGACGTCCGGGTCAGGCGGATGTCGCCGCCGGTCACTGCGGCCGCGCACAGGTAGGTACCGGTCTCGATGCGGTCGGGCATGATCGAATGGCGGGCACCGTGCAGTTTTTCCACGCCCTGGATGCGGATGATGTCGGTGCCGGCGCCGGAAATCCGGGCGCCCATCGCCACCAGGCAGTTGGCCAGGTCAACGACTTCGGGTTCGCGGGCGGCGTTCTCGATGATCGTCTCGCCGTCGGCCAGGCAGGCCGCCATCATCAGGTTTTCGGTACCGGTGACGGTGACCATGTCGGTACAGATGCGCGCCCCCTTCAGACGGCTGGCGCGGGCATGCACATAGCCCTGCTCGACAGTGACTTCGGCACCCATCGCCTGCAGCCCCTTGATATGCTGATCGACCGGGCGGGCGCCGATGGCGCAACCGCCGGGCAGCGACACGCGGGCTTCGCCACAGCGGGCAACCAGCGGACCGAGCACCAGAATGGAGGCACGCATGGTCTTGACCATCTCGTAGGAAGCCACCGGGTTGTTCAGACCGCTGCCGTCAAGCGTCAGCCCGTCGCCCCCCTCGTGGCGCACGCCGATGCCCATGTCGCCGAGCAGGCGCAGCATGGTCGAGATGTCGTTGAGTTGCGGCACATTGCCCAATTCGAGCGGATCGGCCGAGAGCAGCGAGGCACAGAGAATCGGCAGCGCCGCGTTCTTGGCCCCGGACATGGCGACTTCGCCCTTGAGGACGCTACCGCCCCGGATCAACAGTTTATCCACGCTGGGCACTCCATTCTTCGGGGGTCAGGGTCTTGAAAGACAGGGCGTGCAGTTCGCCGGTCGCCAGTTTTTCCTTGAGCGTCTGATAGACGCGCTGCTGGCGCTGGACGCGATTCTTGCCGGCAAATTCGGCACTGACGACGAGGGCTTCGAAATGCTGCCCGTCGCCGTCGAGTTCGAGGTGATCGCAGGCCATGCCGGCGAGGATGAGTTGCTTGATCTGGTCGGGATGCATGCGGATTCAGGTTCTCAGTTTCCAGCCCCGCTTGAGCAGGGCCAGGGTCAACAGGCTGGTCAGGGCAAAACAGCTGGCCACCACGGCCAGACTGTGCACCGGCGACACGTCCGAAACGCCGAAAAAGCCGTAACGGAAGCCGTCGATCATGTAAAAGACAGGATTGTAATGGGACAGTTGTTGCCAGAATGGCGGCAAAGTGTAAATCGAGTAGAAGACACCGGAGAGCATAGTCAGCGGCATGATCAAAAAGTTCTGGAAAGCGGCCAGCTGGTCGAATTTCTCGACCCAGATACCGGCAATCATCCCCAGCGCGCCAAACAGGGCACCGCTGAGCACGGCAAAGAGCAGCACCCAGCCGGGCGCCACCACCTGCAGATCGACGAACCACACCGTGACCAGCAATACGCCGACACCGACCATGATCCCGCGCAGCATGGCGGCCAGCACGTAGGCGATGAAAAAGCTGCTGTACGGCAAGGGCGGCAGCAGGACAAAGACGATGGAACCGGTGATCTTGGCCTGGATCAGGCTGGACGAGGAATTGGCGAAGGCGTTCTGCAGCACCTGCATCATCACCAGCCCGGGAATCAGGAAACTGGTGTAGCCGATGCCATGCACCCGCACATGATCCTCCAGCACATGACCGAAGATCATCAGGTAGAGCATGGCCGTCAGCACCGGCGCGGCCACGGTCTGGAAGGCGACCTTCCAGAAACGCAGCACTTCCTTGTAGAACAGGGTCCAGAAACCGATCATCGCTGCATCGTCCGCAGGAAAACCTCTTCCAGCGACGCCCCGGGGTGCGCAGCCATCAGGTTGGCGGTACTGTCGAGGGCCAGCAACTGCCCCTGCTTCATCAGCGCGATGCGGTTGCAGAGGGCTTCCGCCTCTTCGAGGTAATGCGTGGTCAGGATGATGGTGTGCCCTTCGCCGTTGAGCCGACGAACAAATTGCCACAGACCCTGGCGCAACTCGACATCGACGCCGGCCGTCGGCTCGTCGAGGACGATCACCGGCGGCTTGTGCACCAGCGCCTGGGCAACCAGCACACGGCGCTTCATGCCACCGGAGAGACGGCGCATGTTGGCGTCGGCCTTGCCGGTCAGGTCGAGGTGATGCAGGATTTCGTCGATCCAGTCGTCATTGCGACGGATGCCGAAGTAACCGGACTGGATGCGCAGGGTTTCGCGCACACTGAAGAACGGATCGAAGACCAGCTCCTGCGGCACCACGCCGAGCAGACGGCGGGCCTGGCGAAAATCGCGGACGACATCGTGGCCGAGCACCCGGATACTGCCCGAATCCAGGCGCGCCAAGCCGGCCAGACAGGATATCAACGTCGTCTTGCCGGCCCCGTTCGGCCCGAGCAGACCGAAGAATTCACCTTGCCGAATTTCCAGGGAAAGGCCGTCCAGCGCCCTCAGCGAGCCAAAGGTCTTGACGACATCGACGATGGAAACGGCGGGGATCATGAGCGGCCGTCAGGCCAGGGGCAGAAGGTCGGAAACACCGTAGAGTTCAGCCAGCGAAGCCACCCCGGCCGGCACGCCGGCAAAGCGGATCAGCGCACCGGTCAGCGCACCATGGCGCAACCAGCCGAGCATGACTGCCACCGCTGAGGAATCGGCGTCGCCGACCCCCGACAGATCGATGACCTGCTCACCCGGGACAATCAAGGCACGCCCCCGCTCGAGCAGCTCCCGCGCCTGATCGGTCGTCATCGCACAACCGACGCAGAGCCGGCCGTTTACGCTTTCAATCATCAACGAGCAGTCCGGTTGTTGGCAGCAACTTCCAGCGACTTGTTCTTGGCCGCCAGGCTGGCGATCAAACCGTCGATACCACCGTCGCGGACTTCACGGGCAAACTGCTCGCGATAGTTGGTCACCAGGCTGATGCCGGCAACGACGACATCGAAAACCTTCCACTGACCATCGGCCAGCTCCAGCCAGTAATCGATCTGCACCGGCTGGGCGCCGGGCTGGACAACCTCGGAGCGGACCACGGCTTCCGTTTCACCGTCACGCATGCGGAAGGGACGGAAAACAATGCGCTGGTTGCTGTAACTGGTCAGTGCGTTGGCGTAGGTGCGCACCAGCAGCATCTTGAACTCCGACTGCAAGCGGGTTTTCTGGGCGGCACTTGCGCTACGCCAGTCACGCCCCACCGCCAGCGAGGTCATGCGCTGGAAATTGAAATGCGGCAATACCTTGGCATCGACCAGCGCGACAATCTTCTGGATATCGCCGTTACGAATATCCTTGTCCTGGCGGACGATATCCAGGACTTCGCCCGAAACGCGCTTGACCAGGGCATCCGGCGCCTCGGTGGCATGCGCGGAAAAGGACAGCAGGGCAGCAAGAAAAATGGCGGAGAGGTGCTTGATCATGGTCATTCCGTCGACGTCAGTCATCCATCCTTGGCGGGCGGCCATCGTGGATCAGGTTATTGCGCCGCTGCAGGTAAGCGTCGCGAATGTAGGCATACTTGTCGAGTGCCGCCTCGTCGATGATCTTGTCGGCCGGCAGGAGGCCGGCACGGATATCGACAAAACGAACCACCGAGGTTCCCAGACGAACCGATGCCGGACTGATATGGGATACCGGATCGGCGAAGGAGTCGACTGCCCAACCCGCCAAGTCACGACTGGTCCGCGGCCCGATCACCGGCAGGAACAGGTAGGGGCCATCATTGACACCCCAGACGGCAAGCGTCTGACCGAAGTCTTCGTTGAAGCGCTCCAGGCCCATTTCGCTGGCGACATCGAACAGGCCGAAAATGCCGACGGTTGAATTGATGAACAACCGGGCAAAACCGGTGCCGGCGTCGCGGGGCTTGCCCTGCATGGCACTGTTTGCCCCGATCCAGAGTTCGCCGACATTGCCGAAGAAGTTGCCGACACTGGCTTTGACCGGCAGCGGAACACCGGCATCGTATGCCTGGGCGACCGGACGCGCAGCATATTTATCCAGCGCTTCATTCACGGAGTACATGGTGCGATTGAAGCCCTCGTACGGATCGCGCGGATTGTCCTGCGCGCCCGCCTGCCCCGTCACGACCAGCGCCCCCCCGAGCGCCAGCAGACTTACCAGCCGCCGAATCGAACTCCCTGTCAGTTTTGTCATTTGCTATCCTGTCCTTCAGCTGCCTTGTTGAAGAGGAATTGGCTAATCAATTTTTCCAGAACCACGGCCGATTGGGTCATCCTGACCATCTCGCCCGCTTGCAACATCTTGTCGTCACCGCCGACATCGAACCCGATGTACTGCTCACCCAGCAAGCCGGCCGTGTAAATCGAGGCGAAAGTATCCCGCGGGAAACGGTAGCGCCCGTCAATATTCATGGTCACGACAGCCTGATAGGTCTCGGGATCGAAACGGATGTCGGCAATCCGTCCGACGAGTACGCCGGCACTGCGTACCGGGCCTCGCACTTTCAGGCCGCCGATGTTATCAAACCTGGCTTGCAGCACATAGGTTTCGGACAGGTGCGCCGCAGAAAGATTGCCGACCTTGAGCGCCAAAAACAACACTGCGGCCAGGCCGAGTGCAACGAAGAAGCCGACCCACAGGTCGAGAACGGTACGGTTCATGAATTACCTCGGAACATGAACGAAGTGAGAATGAAATCCAGCGCCAGTATGGTCATCGCCGACGTTACCACAGTACGCGTGATGGCCCGCGACACGCCCTCGGCAGTCGGCGTCGAGTCGTAGCCTTCGAATACGGCAATCAACGACACGGCAAAACCGAACACCACGCTCTTGATGACGCCGTTCATGATGTCGTAGCGAAAATCGACGCTCGACTGCATCTGCGACCAGAATGCGCCGTCATCGACGCCGATGAAGACGACGCCGATCAGCCAGCCGCCGAACACCCCCATGGCCGAGAACATCGCCGCCAGCAGCGGCATCGAGATGACCCCACCCCAGAACCGCGGCGCCACCACCCGGGCAATCGGATTGACCGCCATCATGTCCATCGCCTTCAACTGCTCGGTCGTCTTCATCAGGCCGATCTCGGCGGTGATCGACGAACCGGCGCGCGAAGCGAAGAGCAGGCCGGCAACCACCGGCCCAAGCTCGCGCACCAGCGAGAGTGCGACCAGGATGCCCAGCGCCTCGGTCGAACCATAGCGCTGCAGCGTTTCGTACCCCTGCAAGCCCAGAACCAGACCGACGAACAATCCAGAAACGAGGATGATCAACAGGGACAGGACGCCGCTGAAGTAGATTTCGCGCAGCGTCAGCGGCAGCCGGCGGAAGGCCGTTCCCGAATGCAGCAGGATGGCGAAAAAGAAACGCGTGGCAAAACCCAGTCGCCAGATACGATCAACGACCGAACTGCCGAGACGGCGCACCAATTCAAGCGGCCCTGGCATGCGCCCCTCCCGGCAAGAAATCCTGGAGCACAGAGGGCGCCGGATAATCGAAATGCACCGGGCCGTCCGGCTCGGCATGGACGAACTGATGCACGAAAGGATCGGTGGACGCGCGAATTTCGTCCGGCGTCCCCTGGGCGACAACCTTGCCGCCGTTCAGGAAATAGATGTAATCGACGATCAGCAAGGACTCCTGGATATCGTGCGTGACCATGATCGAGGTTGCGCCCAGTGCATCGTTCAGCGTCCGGATCAGGCGCCCGATCACGCCCAGCGCAATCGGATCAAGGCCGGTGAACGGCTCGTCGTACATGATCAGCATGGGATCCAGGGCAACAGCCCGGGCCAGAGCCACACGCCGTGCCATGCCGCCCGACAGCGATCCCGGCATCAGAGCGTGGGCACCGCGCAGACCGACCGCTTCGAGTTTCATCAGCACCAGGTCGCGAATCATTTCTTCGGACAGGTCGGTGTGCTCACGCAACGGGAAAGCCACGTTATCGAACACCGACAGGTCGGTGAACAGCGCGCCGAACTGGAAGAGCATTCCCATCCGGCGGCGCAGCCGATACAACTCGGCCTCCGACATCTTGCAGACCTGATGGTTCTCCAGGCGAACGCTACCGCCGGTTGGCTTCAACTGCCCCCCGATACAACGCAGCAAGGTGGTCTTGCCACATCCCGACCCCCCCATGATGGCAACCACCTTGCCACGCGGAATCTGCATGTTGATTCCTTGCAGCACCGGGCGCCCGTCATATTGAAAGTGCAGGTCCTGGATATCGACCAGTATGTCGTCCGTCAACGCCGATTCCCTGAAAAAAAGACAGTCCGCATTCTATCAGAACTGTCTATCGTCATTTCGCCTAAGACAGGCGCAAAGAGACAAAACAATGATGACAAATAAATAAATTGCATTTAGCATAACGCTTTGCTTCCACTGCGCGCATCACCATGCACCGAGTCATGCTGATCCTGCCATTCATTCTGATTGCCGCCGTCGCCTGTGGCACAACATCCCCTGCCAGCACGCCCCAAGGCCATCTCCGCCTGACGCATCCGGCCGGCCCGATTCCGGACATCGTCGACCAGCCGGCAGCGATGCCGGCCAGCAAGCCGGGCGACGACGGCTTCAGCGTGACCGTCAGCGACGTACCGGTGCGCGATCTGTTGTTCGCCCTGGCCCGCGACGCCGACATCGACATCGATATCGCCCCGGAAATCATTGGCAAGATCACGCTCAAGGCCAGCCGGCAGCCGCTGCCCGTCCTGCTCGAACGCATTTCCCGACAGGTTCCGCTACGCTTCGAATTCACGGCCGACAGCCTCCTGATACTTCCCGATACACCTTACTTCGCCCACTACCCGGTGGATTACGTGAACCTGGGGCGTACCGTCAGCACCTCGGTGGCCAACAAGATGCAGATCGGCGACGCCGGGGACAACGGCAGCGGCGGCAGTCTGTCCAACACCCGCATCGAAAACGTCAGCGCGCATCGTTTCTGGGCGGGGTTGGAAAGCAATCTCGAACGACTGATGAAAGCGACGGGCACTCCGGCGGACAAGACCGCGCCGCCCCGCCTGATCGTGGATGCGGAAGCCGGCCTGGTCACGGCTTACGCCACTCAGGATGAACATCGCCGGATTCGCCGCTTCATTGACCGGACAATCAAAGCCGCCCGTCGGCAGGTGATGATCGAGGCCACCATCGTCGAAGTCACGCTCAGCGACGGCTACCAGCAAGGTATCGACTGGAACGGTCTGGTCCGTGGCGGCATCTTTTCGCTGGCCGGCAACGCACTGAAAGGCAGCGTGAACCTGAGCTACAACCGGGACGACAACCCCCGCGCACTGATCAGCCTGCTCGAACGTTTCGGCACCAGCCGGGTACTTTCCAGTCCTCGCCTGTCGGTTCTCAACAACCAGGCCGCACTCTTGCGCGTCGTCGAAAACTACGTCTATTTCCAGGTCAGGGCGGATACGACCACCACAGCCAATGTCGGCACAACCACAACCTATACCACCACACCGCAAACCGTCTCGGTCGGCCTGGTCATGGGCGTGACGCCGCAAATCGCCAACGACGACTCGATCCTGCTGAACATTCGCCCGAGCATCACCAGCATCGACCGCGAAGTCCCGGACCCGAACCCCGATCTCCGCCGCAACGGCATCGAGAATCTCGTCCCGATGATCCGTACCCGGGAAATCGAATCGGTCATGCGCATCGCCAACGGACAAACCGCCGTACTGGGCGGCCTGATGGAAGACCGGGCCGATTACCAGACCCAGCGCGTACCGCTCCTTGGTGACCTCCCCCTGGCCGGCGAGGCCTTCAACAATCGCAACAACCGTACGCGCAAGACCGAACTGGTCATTTTCCTGCGCCCAGTGGTGATCCGCGACCCCGGACTGCGCGGCGATTACGCGGCGCAGGCCGAAGCCCTGCCCGGGAACACATTCTTCAACCCACCGGCGCATGCCCACCCCTTGAAGCCGCGTTCCGTCACGGAGTAATCCATGCAAACTGCAAACGCACTCTGCCTTTTTCTGGCGCTATCAGGCAGCGCCGCCCTCGCCGACCCAGGTACCGACTTCATCGGTGCCGCCCTGAACCGCGCGGCCTACGCCGAAAGCCAGGAAAGCCATCTACGCGACCTGATTGCCACGCACCCCGGAAACGCCGGATTGCTGCTCCGCCTGGGCGCCCTGCTCGGCCGGGAGCAGCGCTGGCCGGAAGCCCGCCTGGCCTACGCCAGGGCCGACGAACTCGCCGCCGGGCAAGCCGATACCTTGTACAACCTGGCCGTCTGCCTCGACCACCTGGAACAGACCGGCGCAGCCATTCGCCACTACCGGAAAGCGCTCGAACTGGCCGCGGAACAAGCGCACAACTTCCCGCAGGCGATGGTGCGCCAACGCCTGTCACAACTGCAGGCGGCCCTGCCATGAACGCCAAGCCGCTCGGCCAGCACCTGCTGGAAGCCGGCCTGATTGACGAGGATCAGCTGCGCATCGCCCTGGTCGAACAGCAGAAGAACCGCCAGCCGCTGGGCATCCTGGTGCACACCCTCGGATTTGCCGACGAACCCGGGGTCAGCGACGTTCTGTCCCGGCAACTCGGCCTGGAACGCTTCGACCCGGCGCGTCACGACATCGCCCCCGAAGCCATCCGCCTGCTGCCAGCCGAAACCGCCCGCCGCCATCGCATCCTGCCGATCGCCATCAATCCGGGACGCCGCCGCTGGCGCCTGGCGATGGCGTCACCCAGCGACCACCAGGCACTGGCCAGTCTGCACGCGCACACGCCGGCCGGCATGGATACCGAAATCCTGCTGGCCGCCCCCGGCGAAATCGAACAAGCCATCGACCTCCATTACGGCTGCGCCCTGGCCATCGACGGCATTCTCGACGAATTCGAAGGCAAGGGCCCCTTGAGCGCACTTTCCGGCGATTCGCCGGCAGTCCGCCTGGTCGACGCGCTACTCGCCGACGCCGTCAGGCGCCGCGCCTCCGACCTGCACTTCGAACCGGAAGCTGCCAGCCTGCGTATCCGCTACCGCATCGACGGCCTGCTGGAAACCATCCGCATCCTGCATCGCTCGACCTGGGCGCCGCTGTCGAGCCGGATCAAGGTCATCTCCGGCATGAACATCGCGGAAAACCGGCTGCCGCAAGACGGCCACCTCGGCCGCCGCATCGGCGGACGCAACATTGATTTCCGCGTCGCCAGCCATCCTGGGATTCACGGCGAGAGCATCGTGCTCCGCGTCCTGGACCGGCAAAAGGGCATTGTCCCCATGGAATCCCTGGGCATAAACGACAGCCACCAGGCCCTGCTTGGCCGCATGCTGTCGCGCCCCGAAGGCCTCTTCCTGGTCACCGGACCGACCGGCAGCGGCAAGACGACCACGCTCTATTCCTTACTCAACCGCCTCAGGAACGACGGCGTCAACGTCATGACCCTGGAGGACCCGGTCGAATACCCGCTGCCGCTGCTGCGCCAGACCTCGCTGTCCGACAACGTGAAGATGGACTTCGCCGACGGCGTCCGCTCAATGCTCCGCCAGGACCCTGACGTCATGCTGATCGGCGAGATCCGCGACGCCGAAACGGCAGCCATGACCCTGCGGGCCGCCCTGACCGGTCATCAGGTATTCGCCACCCTGCACGCCGGCAGCGCCATCGCCGCACTGTCGCGACTGGCCGAACTCGGCATCAGTCCGCGCATGCTGCACGGCAACCTGACCGGCATCGTCGCCCAGCGACTGGTACGCCGCCTGTGCCCCGCCTGTCGCAGCGAACGTCCGGCCGACCCCGCCGAATCGGCATTGCTGGGCCGCACCGTTCTGCCGGTTGCCGGAGCCTGCCCGGCGTGTCGTCAGCGCGGCTATCACGGCCGCCTGGTGCTGATGGAAATCCTGCGCATCGACAAAGTGCTCGATCTCCTGCTCGCCGATGCGGCTTCGCCCCCCGAACTCTATGCCCAGGCCAGGAAGCGCGGCTTCAGCACGCTGGCCGACAACGCACTGGAAGCGGTGCGGCGAGGCGACACGACGCTGGAGGAAGTCAGCCGCGCAGTCGATCTGAGCGAGTGGCTGTGAACATGTTTTTCCGTTACCGCGCCCTCGACAGCAACCTGCAACGCGTTTCCGGCGAGCGAGAGGCCTGCTCGCTGGCACATCTGGAACAGGAACTGCGCCAGCAAGGCCTGGAACTGATCTACGCCAAACCCCGACGCCAGCGCCCGCCGGCACGCCCGTCGCGCGGCGAACTGGCCGACCTCTGCCTGCAACTCGAACAACTGCTCGCCGCCGGCATCCCCTTGCTGGACGCGCTACATGACCTGGGCACAAGCAGCGAAGGCGCCCGCCTGCCCGCGCTGTGCCGACGCCTGGGCGATCGGCTTGCGGCCGGCCAGCCCCTGTCGCAAGCACTTGCGGAAGAAAAGCTGGACCCCGCCCTCATCGGCGTCATCCGCGCCGGAGAGTGCAGCGGACGACTGCCAGACAGCCTGCGCCGCCTGGGTGACAGCCTGCAGCAGGGTGAAGAACAGGCCCGAACCACGAGAAAACTCCTGCTGCAACCGCTGCTCGCCGGCCTGATGGTTCTTGCCGCGGGCCTCTTCCTGATGCTTTACCTGGTGCCGCAGATTCGCAATTTCCTGGCCGACAGCAGCCAGCCCCTGCCTCTGGCGAGCATCCTGCTGTTCGCCACAGCGGATTTTCTCCTGAACCACTGGGCCTGGCTGGGGCTTCCCCCATTGCTGCTGTTTCCCGCCACCGCCATCCTGCGCCGGCATCCCGCACTGGCACCGGAAATCGACCGTCTCAGCCTGTGCCTCCCGCTCACCGGTCAGATCCGGCGCAAACTCCTGACAGCCCGGCTCGCCGAACTGCTCGCCCTGCTCTACAGCAGCGGCATCCCGTTGCTCGAAGCACTCAGGAGCATTCCTGCCGCCGTTGGCAACCGCTTCGCCGGCGGCATCGTCACGCAAATCGCCGACGACGTCGAACAGGGAAGCGGTCTGGCCGATGCCTTTTCCCGCCACAACTTCTTCCCGCCGCTACTGATCCGCATCCTGCATGCCGGCGAACACAGCGGCACGCTGGAGCAGGCTCTGCAGCACATCGGCCGACGCTGCGAACGCGAAGCCGGCGACGCCATCGCCACCCTGCAAGGACTGATTGGTCCGACCTTGACGCTACTGATCGGCCTACTGCTCGGCTGGATCATGCTGGCCACCATACAACCGCTCTACGGTCTGATCGAGGGAGGAAT
This sequence comes from uncultured Azonexus sp., assembly GCF_937982035.1. Classification (NCBI taxonomy): domain Bacteria; kingdom Pseudomonadati; phylum Pseudomonadota; class Betaproteobacteria; order Rhodocyclales; family Azonexaceae; genus Azonexus; species uncultured Azonexus sp. The sequence goes on along the minus strand of NZ_CALJNI010000016.1, from coordinate 135,332 downwards.
GCCATGACTCAGACCATCCGCCTTTACCTCGACGAGAACGGGATGTCTGCCTGGGAAATGCGCAACGGACGGCCGGAGAGAATTGCCGACTTCCCGGAAACGCCCGCCGGCTTCGATGAATTCAGCCGCTACCTGGAAAACGCCGACAATCGGCGTTTCCTGCTGCTGATCAATCGGCACGAAGAGCGCTATCTCGGCGAAGCGATGCCGGCGCTGCCTCGACGCGAACGTCAGCAACTGGCAGAAACCCGGAGTCGTCGCGCTTTCCCCGACACCCCATGGCGATGCGTCGCGATGAACAAGGGCCGGCGCGAGGAAAACACGGCGATCAGCCTCATGGCCGTGGTCAATAGCAGCGCCATCGACACCTGGACGCAACGACTGCACCGCACCGCCCTTGCCGGCATCTACACCCTGCCCCTGTTACTGAGGCCATTGCTCGGAAACACGGCTGAAAAATCTCCCCGCATCGTGGTACTGACCACACATCGTCGCCACTACCGGCTGACCTTGCTCGAACACGGCCTGCCAAACGCTGTGCAATGGGTGGAAAACGATGACCATGCGGCGATCGAAGACGCCTGGCGGCGACTTCTGATGCACGGCAATGCCACCGACACCCCGGCGACGCTGTGTCTGATCGGACCTCGCGAATGGCGCCCGCAGGCGCCCGCAGACATCACCGTCAATCACCTGCCGACGAACGAGGACGCCGCGCAACTCATCCTGTCGCTGGCCGACAGACACTGGCCCAGGCAGCAGTTCGCCCCGCCCCCGGCAAGAGCGGTTGCCAGGCACCGGCAGTTCGGAAAATGGTGCTGGCGCACGGGGGCATTGTTGCTGGGCGTGGGCGTGAGCCTGTCGGCGGCGTGCCTGATCGAACTCGATGCCTTGCGAAGACAGACCGCTCTCGAACGGCAGCACCTGGCACATACCCGCCAGGCCCTCGCCGCGACGCTCACCGATGTCAGCCGCAGCGGCTTGAGTCCCGAACAGCTACGACAATTTGCCCAGGAACACCGGCAACTCAGCCAGCAACGCAGCGCATTCGCAAACGATCTCGTCACGCTGAGTCGGGTACTCGACCGGCAACCCGCGATCGAACTCGATCAGATCGACTGGCGGATTCCCAGCACCCAAGCGCTGACCGACGCTCGTGCCGAACTGAGGCTGGACGGCCGCGTCCGGGCAAGCAACAGCGAACAGGCCGGCGTGCTGTTGCAAGACTTGCCCCAGAACGACGACCGGCACTTCCGGCTGGTTGTCCAGCCGCAGCCAGACGGCGCCGGCGAATTCCGTTTTTCGATACAACTTCGCGGGACGACGCCGACATGAGCATGCCCCCGGTCATCCCGCGCAGCCTGCGTACCCCGCTGCTTTTCGTCATGCTATCCGGCCTGCTTACACCCGGGATACTGTTCTGGTCCTGGCGTATCGCGGCGGAAGAGGCAGGAGAACTCGCACACCTGCGCCAGGAGAATGCCAAAAGCGAGCACCAGCTCATGCAACAGCATAAAGCGGCGGCAAGCACCGATCAGGCGCTGCGATTGCTGGTCGATCTTCAACCGCTGGCTGCCGACGACCGTGCAACAACCGTCCTCCCCCGCGGATCGGCGGCCAGCTGGTGGCGCGAGTATCCCGCGACACTGGAAGACAGCTTCATCCACGAAGAAGCGCTGCTCTCGCGAATCGAGGCCTGGCAGGCACGCTCGCCCATCCAGCACCAGTTGCGCGCCTGCCGGATCGAACGCCGGGACGACGGTTTGTTCGCCAGTTGCCAGATGGCAGCGCTGGAAATGCAGCGATGAAGGCCGCCATTCGATGTCTACTGCCCCTGCTGGTCGGTTCGCTGACCAGCTTCTCCTGCCCGGCGGAAACGCCGGGCAGGCTTTTTTTCACCCCGGAACAACGACGTCAGTTCGAACTATCCGGACAACTCCCGGAACGTAACGACGGCTTCCTGAAAACCCCGAGCGGACGGGGCATTCAGTGGATAGACGGCAAACCGCAGAACGACATCCGATCGGTCATCCCGGTCGGCGACGGTCGACAGGCTCCCTTGCTGCAAAACGGTCACGTTTTCCGCCACAACATCGTGGAGACCCGATGAGGCCCCTCGCTCAACATCAGAACGGCTCAGTGGCATATGCACTGCTGTTCGGCCTGCTCGGATTCGGAGGGTATCTGGCCTATGCCCAGGGCGCCGCCAGTCACGCCCGACTGGAAAGCATGCGCGCCCAACATGCGGCCATGGCAATGGCACGCGAGGCTCTGATCGCCCGCGCCGTCAACGATGCCAACCGTCCGGGCAGCCTGCCCTGTCCGGCACAACGCTCGGCATCCGGGCCGGGCGACGGTCGCGCCGAGTTGCTGACCGGTCAGCACTGCCCCAGCCTGATTGGCCGCCTGCCATGGAGCACGCTGGACATACCGCAGCCGCTCGACGACAACCTGAATACGCTCTGGTACGTCATTGCTCCCGGGCTGCGCGACCACCGGAGTGCCAGCCCGATCAACAGCGACACGCCCACCGGGCTGTCCCTGAACGGCAAGGACGATATCGCCGCATTGATCATTCACCCCGGACCGCCGCTGCCTGGGCAACGACGGCCATCGAACGACCCGGCGGATTATCTCGAAGCCAGCCTGAGCCATGACAATCCACGGGACTTCAGGAGTGCGCCGGAAAGTAACGACAGCATCCTCAGCATCAGCCGCAGCAGCCTGATGGCCGCCGTCGAACTGCGCATCGCGCACCGACTGCGCGACTGCCTGAACGCACATGCCCGGCAAACCGGCCGCTACCCCTGGCCCGCTCCCCTTGCCGCAGGCATCGGTGAAGGATTCGCCGGCAGCCGCTTCGGCCGGGTGCCGACCAACCAGCCTGCCGAGGGCGGCGAAGAACGTCCCTCAGGCATGTTCTGGGCCTCACCAGCCTGCGACTTCCTCACCGACGAGAATGGCTGGTGGCATGAAGGCCAATGGTCGGAAAGCGTTTTCTATCAGTTCGCCGATCCCTTGAGGCCAGACCTGGCCGGCCTGCACATCCCCGGCCAGACGGCAAGGCCACTGGTGGTAATCGTCGCTGGCGCCAGAATAGGCGCCCAGCAGCGTCCCGGCGGCGACATCGCCGACTACCTGGAAGGCAGGAATGCCGCGCCCTCGCGCAACGGTAATGCCGAAACACCGGCACACACTTTCGACATGCCGCAGCGGCGGGCCGATCACAATGACCAGATCGCCTACTGAAAGCGGCTTCTCGCTGATCGAACTCAGCATCGTCCTGATCGTCTTCGGTCTGCTCGCCGGGAGCCTGCTCGGACAAACCACCGGACAACGGCGCCTGCACGCCGAACAGCGCGCCCGAGCTCAGCTCGAACTGAGCCTGGAAGCCCTTTATGGATTCGCGATCAGCCACGGTCGCCTGCCCTGCGCCGCCGATCCGGCGCACGACAGTCAACTTGCCGACGCAGGCATCGAAAACTGCCCGCGAAGCAAGGGTGTTTTTCCCTGGCGAACCCTGGCCTTGCCGGAAACCGACCCCTGGGGACAACGCCTCAGCTACTACGCCCACGAAAAATTCATTGCAGCACCGAGCGGCGAAGCAAGAGCCGGGTTCACGCTGGACAGCGAGGGATCGCTGGCGGTCCGACCCACCGCCACAGCCAGCCACACGATTGCTGACGGACTCCCCGCGGTCATCGTCAGTCACGGACGTAACGGCCTGGGCGGCTACCGCAGCAACGGCCAGCGCACGCCGGCCAGCCACCCCGACGAGGCAGAAAACGCCAACGCCGATCGAATCTTCATCAACCGCCCGCCGGATGCCCAGTACGACGATCACGTCGCCTGGATCGTGCCCACCGTACTCAACACCCGGATGCTCGCCGCCGGGCGCCTGCCCTGATTTTCCACCCACCGAAGGAGTGCATCATGCAACACAGGCAACATGGTTTCACCCTGATCGAAATCGCCATCGTGCTGGTCATCATCGGCGTCCTGCTGGGCGGCATCCTGAAAGGCCAGGAAATGCTCACGCAGAGCAAGATCCGGGCAGTCGAGAAGGAACTAGACGGCGTCGCCGTCGCCATTCTGGGCTACCGGGATCGCTACAAGGCGCTGCCGGGCGATGACCCGCTGGCGAGCGGGCGCTGGAACGGAGTTGGCGACGGAGACGCCGACGGCAAAATCGCTGGAAATTTCAACTCGTCAACCGGCAGCGACGAGAGCATGCTGGGCTGGCAACACCTGCGTCTTGCCGGCCTGATCGGCGGTGATAGCAGCAATGGCAAACAGCCGCTCAACGCTGCCGGCGGCATCACCGGCTTTCAGACGGACCTCAGCAACAACACGAGCACCTTGCTGCATGGCACGGTCATCTGCACCACCAACCTGGCCGCAAAAATTGCCAATGCCATCGACGCCCAGCAGGATGACGGACGGCCAGGCCAAGGCAGCATCCTCGGATTCCAGCAAAGCGCGGTCAACACCCCGGATTTCAACACCGCCATCACTGCATACACCGACGGCGCCGGGCAATACACCATCTGCCGCAACGTCTGAATCCCAAGCCCCGGCACAACCGGGGCATCCGCGGGCAGATCGTCGAAGTCGGGTATACTTCCCGCTCAAGACCATCTGCCTGCCATGCACACAGCCACGCCCAATTCCTTCTCGCCGGAACGCGCCTTGAATCTCGGTCGCCAGACACTGGCCATCGAAGCGGCTGCTGTCGACGCGCTCAAGGACAGGATCAACGGCGAGTTCGCCGAGGCCGTCCGCCTTATCCTCGGCTGCAAAGGCAGACTGATCGTCAGCGGCATGGGCAAGTCCGGACATATCGCACGCAAGATCGCCGCGACCATGGCCAGCACCGGCACCCCCGCCTATTTCGTCCACCCGGCCGAGGCCAGCCATGGCGACCTGGGCATGATCACCCGCCAGGACATCCTGCTCGCGCTCTCCAACTCGGGCGAATCCGAGGAGCTGCTGCGCATCGTCCCGGCAATCAAGCGCCAGGGTGCCCGGCTGATCGCCATGACCGGCGAGCCCGGCTCGACGCTGGCGCGCGAGGCCGACATCCACCTTGATGCCGGTGTCGCCCAGGAAGCCTGCCCGCACAACCTGGCCCCGACCGCCAGCACCACGGCAGCGCTGGCACTCGGCGATGCCCTGGCTGTTGCCCTGCTCGACGCCCGCGGATTCGGCCCCGAGGATTTTGCCCGTTCGCACCCCGGTGGCTCGCTTGGCCGACGTTTGCTGACCCATGTCCGCGACGTCATGCGACCGGCCGACCTGGTCCCGGTCGTTCCCCCGGACACCCCGCTTGGTGATGCCATCGTGGCAATGTCGCGGGGCGGACTCGGCCTGGTGGCAATTTCCGACCCGACGGGCCGTGCCATCGGCATTTTCACCGACGGCGACTTGCGACGCGCCTTTGAAAAGCGCCTCGATCTGCATCATGGAGTAATCGCCGATTTCATGAATAAATCGCCGCATTTCATCGCTCCGGATCAACTGGCCGTCGAAGCAGTGGAAATGATGGAGCGCATGCGCATCAACGGACTGCTGGTTGCCCTCGCCGACGGACCTCTGCTTGGTGCCCTCAACATGCACGACTTGTTCTCCGCGAAAGTCATCTGAGTCCCAGTGCCATGAAGAACTGGTCCGGTCAAATCTTCCCGATCACCCTGCTGGCCCTCATTGCCGGTTTGAGCTTCTGGCTGCAGGCCAGCCTGACACCGACCGAATCGGCCAGCCCGCGCGGCGACGACGGCACTCCGGACGCCTATGCGGAAAACTTCCAGATACGTCGACACGACGACGACGGGCAATTGAAATACCGTCTGAGCGCACCGCACATGAAACATTTCCCGCACGACGACAGCTCCGAAATCCGTAATCCGGAACTGATCGCCTATCGCAAGAACGCCCCGCCGGTGACCGTGACGGCCGGCCAGGCCAGGGTGACCGCACAGGGGGAAAACATCGTGCTTACCGAGACCGTTCGCATCGTCCGCGCGGAAACCCCGGAAAAACCCGCTCTCATCGCCGAAACCAGCCTGCTCAACGTGATGCCGGATACCGGGCAGGCCCATACCGATCAACCGGTACACATCACGCAGGGCGCCTCCTGGATTTCCGGCATTGGCGCCCATATCGACAACAACGCGTCGACCTTCGAACTGAAATCGCAAGTTCGCGGCCAGTACCTTGCCCCCCGAGCCCAACCATGATCATGCGCCTAGCCACGCTCGCTCTCGCCATTGCCGTCAGCCAGCCAGCCATTGCCGAAAAAGCCGACCGCGACAAGCCGATGCTGCTCGAAGCCAATCGCATCTCCATCGACGACACAAAGAAACAGCAGATTCTCGAAGGTGACGTGGTCATTACCAAGGGCACGCTGGTTCTCAAGGCCGAACGCATCATCATCACCGAAGACCAGTACGGCTTCCAGAAGGGCATCGCCTTCGCCGCCCCCGGTAGCAAGGCCACCTTCCGCCAGAAACGGGACGGCCGCGAGGACTATGTCGAAGGCGAGGCCGAGCGCATCGAATACAACAGCAACAGCGAAATCGCCGAACTCTTCCATCGGGCAAAAGTACGCAGCGGCGAGGACGAAGTGCGAGGCGACTACATCTGGTACGACGCAGTCAGTGAAAAATTCCTCGCCAGCGCAGCAGAAGCTCGCGACCCGAAGAGCATCACACCGCGCGTCCGGGCCGTCATCCAGCCGCGCAACAAGGGAAGCGAAGCCGCTCGACCGACAACCCGCGGCGAAACACTGGAGTTGCGCGGCGCGAGCACCCTGATGCCGACAGAATAAAATAACTCATTGATTTTGAATAATTTAATCAAATGGTGCGGTGCACAAAATAATTGTTGACAAGACGACAAGCTGATCTATAATCAGGGACATGGTGCGGTGCAGCATCGGATAATCTAAAGGCACCGCGACGGAATGCTTTTTCTGTACGACCTTTCCTTCAGGAGATATCCATGTTCAAGACCCCCGAGCAATTTGCTGCCGCCAACAAGGCTACCGTCGACTCCCTGCTGTCGCTGGCCAATACCGCGCTGGCTTCCGCCGAGCGCATCGCCGCCCTGAACCTGAACACCGCCCGTTCGCTGATGGAAGACTCCGTCTCCGGCGCCAAGGCCCTGATGGGTGCCAAGGACGTTCAGGAAGCCCTGTCGATCCAGGCTTCGCTGGCCCAGCCGAACGTCGAGAAGGCCGTCGCCTACTCGCGCAGCGTCTACGAAATCTCTGCCCAGACCCAGGAAGAACTGTCGAAGATGGTCGAAGCCCAGTTCGGCGACTTCCAGAAGACCGTTGCCGGTCTGCTTGACCAGGCTGCCAAGTCGGCCCCGGCCGGTTCTGACGTTGCCGTTGCCGCCGTCAAGAGCGCCATCGCCGCTGCCAACTCCGCTTTCGACAACATGAACAAGGCTGCCAAGCAGGTTGCCGAGATTGCCGAAGCCAACGTTGCTGCTGCAACCAACGCCACCGTCAAGGCCGTCGGCGCCACCGCTGCCGCGTCCAAGAAGAAGTAATTCGCCGTATTCCGGCCTCCGCTCCCGGGCGGAGGCATTGTTTCATCCGTACCACCAAAAACCACACTGGAGATGATGATGAGCAACCCGAATATCGAACAACTGACCGCCGCCCAGAAAGCCAACGCCGAAGTCATGACCGCGCTGATGCGCACTGCCTTCAACGGCCTGGAGCGCCTGACCGCGCTGAACATGGCTGCTTCCCGCGAGTTCTTCAACGCCACGGTCGCCAATACCCAGCAACTGCTGGCCGCCAAGGACGCCAACGCCGTCGCCAAGCTGAACAGCGAACTGGCCCAGCCGAACGTCGAGAAGCTGATGGAATACTCGCGCAGCGTGTACGATCTGGTTTCCGAGATGCAGAAGGAAGTGACCTCGGTCATGGAAAGCCAGTACAGCAGCTTCCAGAAGAACGCTGCCAGCGCCGTCGAAAAGGCCAAGGCCTCGGCCCCGGTCGGCGGCGACGTCTTCGCTGCCACCATGCAATCCATGCTCGGTGCCTCGACCAAGGCTTTCGACCAGATGACCTCGATGGCCAAGCAACTGTCGGAAATCGCCGAAGCCAACATGCAGGTTGCCACCAAGGCTGCCGCGCCGGCCAAGAGCAGCGCCACCGCCGCTGCCCGCAAGAGCGCCGCCAAGTAAGCAGCTGGCGCCCCCGATCAGCCCGCGCCCGGCGCGGGCTTTTTTGTCGACTTGAATTCAGTCCTGGCGGATGTCCAGCCAATCGCTCCCGGTCAAGGCCTGCAATTCGCCGGGTGTCAGCGGGAAGACCGAATACGGCGTGCCGCCGGCCGCCCAGATCTGCATGAACCGTTGCAGATCGCGGTCGAGCAGCAGCCGAACCGGCTGCGCATGACCCAGCGGTGCCACGCCGCCAATGGCGTAGCCGGTCGCCTCACGGACAAAATCGGCATCGGCTCGGCCGAGCTTCTCGCCGACCAGCGCCGCCACCTTGCGCTCGCACACCCGGTTGTCGCCGCTGGCAACGACCAGCACCGCCTGCCCGCTCTCCTTGCCACGAAAAACCACGGTCTTGGCGATTTCCGCCACCGTGCAGCCGATGGCCGCGGCGGCCTCGGCGCTGGTCCGCGTCGGCTGTTCGAATTCGACAACCGTGCCGGCCAACCCGGCTGCGGCGAGCAACTGCTGGGTGCGCCGCGCGGTCGGATGTTCGGCCGCTTTCATGCTGCCTCCCGCCAACGCCAGGTGATGCCGCGTTTTTCGATCTCGACGCGGATTTCCTCCATCGCCTGATCAACCAGGGCTGGCGCCCCCTCGACGCCCAACTCGAGATGCCTGCGCTCCTGACCGACCAGCGACGGCAGCGAGAACAGGCGCAGCGCGGGGTAGGCGGCGACGATACGCTCCATCAGGTCGAGCAGGGCACTCTCATAGGCATTCGGCCCGGTCAGCAGAAACGCCTTCTCGACCTTGTCGCCGACCGGCTTGAATTCGTCGCGGTAAAAGGTGTCGAGCGCCCATTCGATCATGGGGTGCGCCATCTGCGGAAAACCGGGCACAAAGTAATGGTCGTTGGCCATGAAACCGGGAATCCGGTTGAACGGATTGGGCACGATGCCCACGCCACGCGGGAAAGTCACCAGCAACTTGCGCTTGTCGGTGATTTCCTCGTTGGCAAAACGGACCTTGAGCTCCTCGAAACCTTCCGGATGCAGTTCGAGATCGACGCCGAGCGCCGCCGCCACCGCCTGCCGGGTATGATCGTCGGGCGTGTTGCCGATGCCCCCGCAGGAAAAGACGACATCGCCGGTAGCCATCGTGCGTTTGAAGGTATCGGTCAGGCGCTGCCGATCGTCGCCCAGGTATTCGACCCAGGACAGTTGCAGGCCGCGTGCGCCAAGCATCTCGGCAATCCTGGCGAAGTGCTTGTCCTGGCGCTTGCCGGACAGGATTTCGTCGCCGATGATGACGGCGCCAAAGGTACGACTCATGAACGCTCTCCCTGAATGCTGACAATCGCGCCACCGCGCGAGCGGCGCAGGGCTTCCAGCCCGTAGTGAACGAATGATAGCGCCGCCAGTGCCGGCACCAGAAGGCCGAACAGCGGCACATGGGCGAGCACCGCCATGATCAGGCCGAGCACCAGCAGGGGCGCCTTGTGCCTGGCGAACAATTCGCGCCATTCGCTGTCGCTGGCATGAGCGGCCAGGGCGTCGTAGGCAAAGGTCCGCCGGTTCAGCCAGGCCATCAGCAATAACGGGATCGCCAGCGACATCCCCGGGATCAGCCACAAGGGAACAGTTAACCCCCAGGCGAGCAGGAAGATCAGCGAGGCGCCCAAACTATTGACCGTGGCCGCGACAAAACTGTCCTGCCCCATCGGGACCAGATCACGATAGCGGGTCTCCGCCAGATGCTTCAGCATCAGCGGCATGATCACGACGGCCGCCAGCATCACGGCCAGCAGGTAGGCCAGCGCCAGGATCGCCATCCAGCCACCGAGCCAGGCCAGCACATTGGCCAGCCACACCAGTCCCCAGGCCACCAGCAAGGTCATGGGCGGATAGTCCATCATCTGCTCGACCAACCATCCCAGCCCCAAAAGCGCCAGCGCTATCGAAACCAGCAAGGACAACAGTGCCGGTGCCAGCACATAGCCCCAGACCTTGGGGTGACGGAGATCGCCGACCGTGCGCGTCAGCGCCAGCATGATTTCAGCCATGGCGGATGCCCTCCCATTGTTTCTGCAAGCGCTTCACCGACACCGGCACCGGCGTGCGCAACTCCTGCGCGTAGAGACCGACGCGCAGTTCTTCCAACAGCCAGCGGAACTGCTCGACCTGCGGATCGACCGCGCCCATCTTCGCCAGCTGGATCGCGCGGCGTTCGTAGTTGGTCCACAGCGGCGCGTACTCGGCCATCAACTGGGCGTCGCGGGCGGGATTGGCTTTCAGCTTGTCGAGACGCACGCCGATCGCTTTCAGGTAGCGCGGGTAGTGCTGCAAGCGCTCGAACGGCGTATCGACGACGAAGTTCCTGCCAATCAGGCGCTTCAGTTGCGCCTCGATGTCGGCGACAGCCGCCGCCTGCGCCTTGAACGCCGGCAGCTTCTTCGTCACCGCCTGCCATTCGCTGAGCACGGTACCGACCAGGCGGCAGACTTCCTGCATGATCAACCCGAGCCGCGCCTTGGCCTCGGTACAACGCGCCTTGAACGCCTCCGGCGTGGTCGGCAGCGGTTCGGTCAGGCAGGCACGCTCGAACGTCAATTCGACGATCTGCCGCTTCAGGTCGTCGCTGCTGCCCAGCGCCATGAACTGCATCGCCATCTGGGTCAGGCCGGGGACGTTCTTGTCGAAGTACTTCACCTGCTCCCTGAACTGCAGCATGAACAGCCGCGACAGACCCTTGCGGTGCGCGTCGGCGGCTTCCTCGGCGGAATCGAAGACCTTCAGGCTGACCGTTTCGCCGTCGTCGATCAGCGCCGGATAGCCGATCACGGTTTGTTTCCCAACCGGGACTTCCATCAGCTCCGGCAGTTCGCCGAAGGTCCAGTCGGTGAGTTGGGTATATTCGGACGGCGTTTCGTGCAGTTCGGCAAATTCCTCCTTGGCTTCCTTGCCCCATTCACCGCGCAGCGCGACCAGGCTGCGGTTCATGTCGAGCTGCCGGCCGTGCTCGTCGATCAACTTGTAGTTCATCGAGAAGTGCGGCGGAAGCGCGTCGGGGCGGAAGGCGTCGGGCGTCACCGCCCAGCCGCGCGCGTTCAGCCCGCGCGCTTCGAGGATGAATTCGATCAGCGGGTTGATGATGCCCTGGTTGAGCTTGCGGTCGTTGCCTTCGACAGCAGCCAGGAATTCCTCGACGAATTCCGGCACCGGCACCAGCTTGGCGCGGATTTTCTGCGGCAGCGTCTTGATCAACTGCACCAGCTTTTCCTTGATCAGCCCCGGCACCAGCCATTCCATGCGCGCCGCCGGAATCTGGTTCAACTGCGCCAGCGGCAGCGTCAGCGTGACGCCATCCCTGGGCGAGCCCGGCTCGAAGTGATAAGTGAGCGCATACTCCACACCGCCGGCCTTGAGCTTGTGCGGGAAGGCTTCGGTGGTGACGCCGGCTGCCGAGTGGCGCATCAGGTCGTCCTTGGCCAGGAAGAGCAGCTTCGGGTTGTCCTGCTCGGCGGTCTTGCGCCAGTGGTCGAAGGTAGCGCCGTTGTGGATGTCTTCCGGGATCAGGTGATCGTAGAAGGCGAAGATCAGCTCGTCATCGACCAGCACGTCCTGCCGACGCTGCTTGTGCTCGATCTTCTCGATCTCGCGGATCTGCTTCTGGTTGTGCTGGAAGAAGGGCCAGCGCTTGGCAAAGCTTTCCTCGATTTCCTCAGCAACCAGCCCCTGACGGATGAAGATCTCGCGCGCCTCGGCCGGCGCCAGCGGGCCGTAATGGATGCGCCGCTTGGGGTTGATGACGATCCCGTAGAGGGTCGTGCGTTCCCAGCCGGCGACCTGCATCGCTTTCTTTTCCCAGTGCGGATCGAAGTACTGGCGCTTGATCAGGTGAGCGCCCACTTTCTCGATCCAGTCCGATTCGATGCGCGCCACGCAGCGGCCAAAGAGGCGCGTCGTCTCAGTGATCTCGGCAGCCATGATCCACTTGCCGGCCTTCTTCTGCAGCGGCGACGACGGGTGGATCAGGAAACGGATGCCGCGCGCGCCGAGGTAGTAACCGGACTCATCCGACTTGCAGCCAATATTGCCCAACAGCCCGGAGAGCAGCGCCATATGGATGGCGTCGTAGGTACCGGGAATCTCGTTTTCCTTCCAGCCAAGTTCGGTCACCATCGCGTGCAACTGCCCATGCACCTCGCGCCATTCGCGCAGGCGCAGGTAGGAAAGGAAATGCGCGTGACAGGTATCGACCAGCGACTTGTTCGATTTCTTGTGCTCGACGGCCTGCTTGAACCAGCCCCACAATTTGACCCAACTGAGGAATTCCGATTTCTCGTCGGCGAACAATTTGTGCTTTTCGTCCGCCGCCTGCTGGCGTTCCTGCGGCCGCTCGCGCGGGTCCTGCGTGGACAGCCCGGCAGCGATGATCAGCACTTCGCTCAGGCAACCGAGGTCACGGGCGGCGACCAGCATGCGGCCGATGCGCGGATCGAGCGGCAGTTTCGCCAGCGCCTCGCCGACCTTGGTCAATTTATTGTCGTCGTCGAGCGCGCCGAGCTCCTGCAACAAGGCATAGCCGTCGCTGATCGCCTTGGCCGGCGGCGGCTCGATGAAGGGAAAGCTCTCGACGTCGGTCAGGCGCAGCGACTTCATGCGCAGGATGACGCCGGCCAGCGAAGAACGCAGGATTTCCGGATCGGTAAACGGCGGCCGGGCGTTGAAATCGGCCTCATCATACAAACGGATGCACACGCCGGCGGCGACGCGACCGCAACGGCCGGCGCGCTGGCGGGCCGCTGCCTGCGAAATCTTCTCGACCTGCAACTGCTCGACCTTGTTACGGTAGGAGTAGCGCTTGACCCGCGCCAGACCGGTGTCGATGACGTAGCGGATGCCCGGCACGGTGAGCGAGGTTTCGGCGACGTTGGTGGCCAGCACGATGCGCCGCTGGCCGCCCGAGGGCTTGAAGATGCGATCCTGCTCGCCGGCCGACAGGCGCGAGAACAGCGGCAGGATTTCCGGCGCATGCGCGCTGGACAGGCCGGGTCGCGCCAAAGCGTGCTTGCGTAGCGCCTCCGCCGCCTCGCGGATTTCGCGTTCGCCGGGCAGGAAGACCAGGATGTCGCCGGAACCCAGCCGGGCCAGTTCGTCGGCCGCATCGACAATGGCGTCGTAGAGATCACGCTCGTCGTCCTTCTTGTCGATGTCCTCGACCGGACGATGACGCACCTCGACCGGGTACAGTCGCCCGGACACCTCGATCACCGGGGCGCCGTTGAAATGCTGCGAGAAGCGCTCGGCGTCGATGGTCGCCGAGGTGATGATCAGCTTCAGGTCCGGCCGGCGCGGCAGCAACTGCTTCAGGTAACCGAGCAGGAAGTCGATGTTCAGGCTACGCTCGTGCGCCTCGTCGATGATGATCGCCTCATAGGCGTTCAGGTACGGATCACTTTGCGACTCGGCGAGCAGGATGCCGTCGGTCATCAGCTTGACCCAGCTATCGGACGTCGATTTATCGTGGAAGCGGATTTTCACGCCGACGCCGGCGCCGACCTGGGTCTTCAGCTCCTGCGCCAGCCGCGTCGCCACCGAACGGGCGGCCAGCCGCCGCGGCTGCGTGTGGCCGATCAGGCCACGCGCGCCGATGCCCAGATCGAGGCAGATCTTCGGCAACTGCGTCGTCTTGCCCGAGCCGGTCTCGCCGCAGACGATGACCACCTGGTTGCCGGCGATCAGCTTGGCGATCTCGTCGCGCCGCTCATTGACCGGCAGGTCGGGCTGGAATTCGGGCTTCGGCAGCTTGCCGCGCCGTTCGGCGACGGCGGCCTGCGAGGCAGCGAGCAGTGTTTCCAGGTCGGCCTGGAGCTTCTGCCGCTTGTCGCCGGCCGAACGTGGCAGTTCGCGCTGCAAGGCCCGCAGGCGGCGCGCATCGGCGGTCAGGGTGATCAGGGAGACGTCGTCGCGCGAGCCGCGCTTGTTTGAGGGGGGATGCATGGGGACGGATTATATTCGGCGCCTTGGCGTAGGCACAAAGCTGCACAGATACAAAGCCGGACTTCTTCGCTATACTTTCGGCATAAACAACTGAACCAGCCCTTCATCCATGGCCGTCATCCGCTGCAACAAATGCGCCCTGCTCGCCGAGCAGGCCGACAATCTCGTCAATCAGAACATCGCCTGTCCAAAGTGCGGGACAGGCACGCTGGTCTATCCAACGCTCTATTTCATCGAGAAGCTGCTCGACAAGTATTTCACTGCTCAACGCGAAGTCATCCGGCTCAGCAGCCAGGCAAGTCCGGCAACCCCACAAACAGCGCCGGCCAAGGGTAATGACGCAATAACCGCCATCGATCTGGCCAATACTGATTTTCTGGCCAGCGAACTGCAGCACGGTCCGATCTACGACTGGTTCCACAAGAAACAGATCAAGGTCCAGGCGAACATGCGCGGTGTCGACACCAGTGGTTTCTTCGACGAAATCGCCGAAATCATCGGCGGCAATCTGCCGGTACTCAAGGAAGTGCTGGAGCGTATCCGCTGGTCGCAGCAGAAGGAACACGCGAGCGCGACAATCAATCTGGACAAGAAATCACCGGAGGATGCCAAAGCCATCTCGGCCTTCTGCCAGCAACTTTATGACTTTTCCTTCGTTGCCAAGTGCTTCCACAACAAGCCGGAAAACAATGTCCGGGTGATCCTGCAGACGGCACCGACCATCCGCAATTTCTTCAACGGTGAATGGCTGGAGTGGCATGCGCTGATGACCTGCCTGCGCTATGCCAAGGAAAGGCAGCGCCGTTTCTCATGCACGCGCGGACTGAATCTGACGCTGGCCAATGGCGACCCGTACGAAATCGACGTCTTCATGCTGATCGATGGCGACACCCCGATCTGCATCGAATGCAAGAGCGGCGAGTTCCGTCAGAACATCGACCGTTATCTGGCCTTGAAAAAGCGACTGGGGATGGACGGACGGCAATTCGTCATGTGCATCGCCGGGCTCAGCGACGAAAATGCCAAGGCCTTCTCAGCGATGTATGACTTGACCTTCGCCAACGAGCGCACGCTGGCCGAGCGGCTGACCCGGCTGTTCTGACCAGCGCACCATGTCAAGCCCCGGCTGGCACGCCGATTGCAGGCACCGGTAAAAGTCCCTGCCGGCGTCGAATTTGCGACACACCGCCCACCCCACCGGAGCCAGCCATGCCCGCCACTACCATCGATTGCAAGGGCCTCACCGTCGCCAACGGCGACTGTGTCCGCATTCTCTCCATCACCCCCGACCCGGACCTCGATGAGGATGAGCTTGATCTGTTCATGAACATGATCGGATCAAGCTGCGAGGTCGAGCGGATCGACGCCGATGGCGCTGCTTGGGTCGTCGTCTGGTGGAGTTGTAGTGATGGCAGCGTGACAACCCAGGTCGGTCTCTACCCCCACCAGATGGAAAAGGTCGCCAGCTAAACAGAAGCTTCGCCGAGGAACGCGGCCTACGACCAGATCCGCGTCGCCCCCACGGTCATCAGCCCCAGCCAGGTCGCGGTCAGCGAACCGGCCAGATGAATCGAAGCCAGGCCCAGGGCGAGCATCGGCTGATTCGACAGCAAGCGCTCGACCACTTCGGCAGAAAAGGTCGAGAAGGTCGTCATCCCCCCGAGGAAGCCGGTGATGACAAACAGCTTCAGGGCCAGCGGCAAACCGGAATTGAGATGAAAGACACCGACGGCGATACCGACCAGATAACCGCCGATCACGTTGGCCGCCAGCGTTCCCAGTGGCAAGGACAGGAATAGCGGATTGAGCGCCAGGCCAAGACCCCAGCGCACCCAGGCACCCAGCGCGGCACCCGCACCCACGGCGGCAAATCCGATTGCATTCATGGGTGCATTCTAGCGCGACGGGCGGCCGGGCGACACCCGGCGCTGCAATAACAAAAACGAAACAAAGCTGTCACAATAGCGCCTTTTTGCAACACCGAGCATCGTCGCGCCCAGAAAACGATGCCATTGAATGCTTGGTCGCGCCCGCAGCAAGGGCCAGGGAGAAATGCATGGAACTGAAGGACTTCAACGATATCGAGAAAGCCACCAAGCGTGGCCGGCGTGAGTTTTCCCGTCTTGGCATCGGCCTGCTCTTCGTCGTCTGCATCATGATCTACACCGCCCTCGGCGTCGGCGTCACCGGCACCCAGGGCATCATGCTGGTGGTGGCCGCGATGATCGGCGGCTACATGGCAATGAACATCGGCGCCAACGACGTCGCCAACAACGTCGGTCCGGCGGTCGGCTCGCGTGCCATCACGATGACCGGCGCCATCATCATTGCCGCCATCTTCGAAGTCATGGGCGCACTGATCGCCGGTGGTGACGTGGTATCGACCATCCGTGGTGGAATCATCAATCCGGCCGCAATCTCCGACAGCAACCGCTTCATCTGGATGATGACCGCCGCCCTGCTGGCCGGTGCACTGTGGCTGAACTTCGCCACGGCCGTCGGCGCCCCGGTGTCGACCACCCATTCCATTGTCGGCGCCGTCCTCGGCGCCGGTGTTGCCGCTGGCGGCATGGAAGCCGCCAACTGGGGCACGATGGGCAGCATTGCTGCCAGCTGGGTCATTTCGCCGGTGCTCGGCGGTGCCGTCGCGGCAGCCTTCCTGTTCTGGATCAAGCGTTCGATCACCTACAAACCGGACATGGTCGAAGCGGCAAAGAAAACCGTGCCTGTCCTGATCGGCCTGATGGCATTTGCCTTCAGCACCTACCTGATCCTCAAGGGCCTGAACAAGATCTGGAAAGTCGACTTCTGGACCGCCTGCGCCATCGGCGCCGGCATCGGGCTGCTGACCTGGTTCCTGATGGGCATCTCGGTCAAGGGTCGGGCCGCCAGCCTGAGCAACAGCAAGGCCAGCATCAACTCGCTGTTCACCATGCCTCTGATCTTCGCCGCCGCGCTGCTCAGTTTTGCCCACGGCGCCAACGACGTTGCCAACGCCATCGGCCCGCTGGCTGCGATTGCCGACACCGTCGCCCACGGACAGGTTCACGGCAAGGCCGGCATTCCACTGTGGATCATGCTGGTCGGCGCCATCGGCCTGGCCGTCGGTCTGGCACTGTACGGCCCGAAGCTGATCCGCACCGTCGGCAGCGAGATCACCGAACTCGACCAGATGCGCGCATTCTGCATCGCCATGTCGGCCGCCCTGACCGTCATCATCGCTTCGCAGATGGGTCTGCCGGTCAGCTCGACGCATACCGCGCTGGGCGGCGTCTTCGGGGTCGGCTTCCTGCGCGAATTCATCAAGAGCAACTACTCGCAGATGATCGACGAAATCAAGGAACACCATCTCGGTGCCGACAAGGAGGTTGTCGAAACCTTCCTCAACCGTTTCGCCAAGGCCAGCATCAAGGACAAGCAGGAAATGCTCGACCAGTTGAAGGCCCGTACGGCCCAGGCCGACCTGTCGAAATACGAGCGCAAGCAGATGCGCAAGGTCTATCGCCACGAACTGGTCAAGCGCTCGGCGGCATTCAAGATCGCCGCCGCCTGGATCATCACCGTGCCGGCATCGGCACTGATGGCAGCGATGATCTACTTCATGATTTTCGGTATCGTACACGCCTGATCCGGGGCCGGCGGCTGGTAAAATCGGGGCTTTGTGGCTCAACACATCGCCCCCGAACAGCACCTCATGTCAAAAGAAACTTCTGCGCCAGTCGCCGCCGCCAATTTCATCAAGAACATCGTCGAGGCCGACCTCGCGGCCGGCAAGCACGCCCAGCGGCGCTGGGCCGGCGGCCCCGGCCTTGCTGCCGATCACGCCGCAGCGCCACTCGACCCGGCGAAGATCCGTACCCGTTTCCCGCCCGAACCGAACGGCTACCTGCACTTCGGTCACGCCAAGTCGATCCTGCTCAACTTCGGCCTCGCCCGCGAATTCGGCGGCCGCTGCCACATGCGCTTCGACGACACCAACCCGGAGAAGGAAGAGCAGGAATACGTCGATTCCATCCTCGACGCCGTCAAATGGCTGGGCTGCTCGTGGGCTGACGACGCCGAGGACAACCTCTACTACGCGTCGAACTACTTCGACTGGATGGTCCAGTTCGCCGAATACCTGATCTCCGCCGGCCACGCCTATGTCGACAGCCAGTCGGCCGAGGAAATGCGCGCCAACCGCGGCACGCTGACCCAGGCCGGCAAGGATTCGCCGTTCCGCAACCGCTCGGTCGCCGACAACATGGACCTGTTCAAGCGCATGCAGGCCGGCGAGTTCGCCGACGGCGCCCACATCCTGCGCGCCAAGATCGACATGGCCTCGGCCAACATCAACCTGCGCGACCCGGCCATCTACCGCATCCGCCACGCCACCCACCACAACACCGGCGACAAGTGGTGCGTGTACCCGATGTACACCTTCGCCCACCCGATCGAAGACGCGCTCGAGTGCATCACCCACTCGATCTGCACGCTCGAATTCGAGGACCAGCGCCCGTTCTACGACTGGCTGCTCGAGCGCCTGGCCGAGGGCGGCCTGCTGCAACGGCCGCTGCCGCAGCAGATCGAATTCTCGCGCCTGAATCTGACCTACGTCGTCCTATCCAAGCGCAAGCTGATCCAGCTGGTCGAGGAAAAACACGTCGACGGCTGGGACGACCCGCGCATGCCGACGCTGGTCGGCGCCCGCCGCCGCGGCTATTCGCCCGAGGGTTTCCGCCTCTTCGCCGAACGCATCGGCGTCTCCAAGCACGACTCGCTGATCGACTACGTCGTCTTCGAGGACGCCATGCGTGAAGTCATGAACGAGGCCGACGAACGCCGCGTTGCAGTGCTCGACCCGCTCAAGCTGATCATCGACAACTATCCCGAGGGCCAGTTCGAGGACTGCCACGCGCCCAACCATCCGCTCAAGCCGGAACTCGGCCAGCGCACCATGCCCTTCGGCCGCGAACTGTGGATCGAGGGCGAGGACTTCCAGGAAGTCCCGGAAAAAGGCTTCCGCCGCCTCTTCCCGGGCAACAAGGCGCGCCTCAAGTACGGCTACATCGTCGAATGCACCGGCTGCGACAAGGACGAGAACGGCAAGGTGATCGCCGTGCATTGCACCTACCTGCCCGACACCAAGTCGGGCACGCCGGGCGCCGACAGCGTCAAGGTCAAGGGCAACCTGCACTGGATTTCGGCGGCGCATGCCTGCCCGGCCGAAATCCGCCTCTACGACCGCCTGTTCTCGGTGCCGGCACCGGGCAGCCGACGCGAAGGCGACGCCCCCGACCTCGAACGCAACTTCCTCGACGACCTCAACCCGGATTCGCGCAAGGTCATCACCGCCATGCTCGAACCCTCGCTCAAGGATGTCCAGCCCGAACAGCGCTTCCAGTTCGAACGGCACGGCTACTTCGTCGCCGACCGCATCGACTCGCAACCGGGCGCGCCGGTCTTCAACCGCGCCGTCACGCTCAAGGATTCGTGGGGCAAGGGTAGCTGACATGGCGGGAAGCTGGGGTTGTCCGCATGAGGTCGCTGACCGCTGCACGAAGATCAACAATCTGCCGTGCAACCCCGGCATGAAGGGCTGCGAACTCGCCGGCCGCTACCGCTTCGTCGACGAGAGCAAGAACGAGCGCTACTGGGAAAAGAAGGCGCGCGAACAGGCCACCGCACAACGGACGACCGGCAGCGACTGATGCCGCTCGACGTCGAACGCCTCGGCCAGGTCTTCACCCCGCCCAGCGTGGTGGAATTCATGCTCGGCCTGTGCCGCAACCGTGGGCGTGTGCTCGAACCGTCGGCCGGCGACGGCGCGTTCTACCATGCGCTGCAGGCGCGCGGCGCCGAGCTCACCGGGGTCGAGATCGACCGCCGCGTGGCCCCGGCCGGTGCCCGCGTCATGGATTTCTTCGCGCTGCCGGAAAACGAGCGCTTCGCCACCATCGTCGGCAATCCGCCCTATGTCCGCTACCAGGACATCGCCGCACGTACCCGCAAGAAACTGAAATCGCCGCTGTTCGACAAGCGCAGCAACCTGTTCCTGTTCTTCATCGAGAAGTGCATCCGCCACCTCGAGCCGGGCGGCGAACTGGTCTTCATCGTGCCGCGCGAATTCATCAAGCTGACCTCGGCCCGAAAGCTCAACGCCTGGCTGTTCGCCCAGGGCAGCATCACGCATTTCTTCGAGACCGGCGATGTCCGCGTCTTCGCCGGGGCGACGCCGAACTGCTGCATTTTCCGCTTCGAGAAGGGCCGTCTCGACCGGCGCATGGACGACGGCCGGACCTTCACCGAAGTCGACGGCCAGTTGATGTTCCTGCGCGAAAACCACGGCGTGCGCCTGTCCGACCTGTTCGACGTGCGCGTCGGCGGCGTTTCCGGTGCCGACCCGGTATTCCGGCACGTCGAGGGCAACCTCGATTTCGTCTGCTCGAAGACCGCCGACACCGGCGAGACGCGGCGCATGATCTACGGCATCGAACACCCCGCCCTGCTGCCGCACAAGCAACGCCTGCTCGCCCGCCGCGTGCGCAAGTTCGACGACAGCAACTGGTGGCATTGGGGCCGCCATTTCCCGATCAACGACGATCCGCGCATCTACGTCAACGGCCGCACGCGCAAGCCGACGCCGTTCTTCCTGCACGACTGCCCGAATTTCGACGGCTCGGTGCTGGCACTGTTCCCGAAAAACCGCCGGATGCGCCGCCGCGACCTGATCGAGTGCACGATGATGCTCAACCACGAAGTCGACTGGCAACAGCTCGGTTTCGTCTGCGACGGCCGTTTCCTGTTCACCCAGCGCAGCCTGCAGACCTGCCTGCTGCCTGACAAGTTTTCCCGCTATCTGCCAAAGGACGAAACATGACCTTTACCGAACAACTCGCCGCCGCCTGGCAAAAGAACGACTCGCAGCTCTGCGTCGGCCTCGATCCCGATCCGGCCAAGTTTCCGGCACACCTGAAGGGTCGCGATGACGCCATCTTCGAATTCTGCAAGACCATCGTCGACGCCACGGCCGACCTCGTCTGTTCGTTCAAGCCGCAGATCGCCTACTTCGCCGCCCGGCGCGCCGAAGACCAACTGGAAGCGCTAGTCGCCCACATCCACGAGCGGCATCCCGGCATCCCGGTGATCCTCGACGCCAAGCGCGGCGACATCGGTTCGACCGCCGAGCAGTACGCAGTCGAGGCCTTCGAGCGCTTCCGGGCCGATGCCGTCACGGTCAATCCCTACATGGGCCGCGATTCGGTCGAGCCCTACCTGGCCTTCCCGGACAAGGGCGTGATCCTGCTCTGCCGGACCTCGAACGCCGGCGGTTCCGACCTGCAGTTCCTCGATGTCGGCGGCGAAAAGCTGTACGAACGCGTCGCCCGCCTGGCCGCCGAACAATGGAACACGACCGGCCAGATCGGCCTGGTGGTCGGCGCCACCTTCCCCGCCGAAATCGCCCGCGTGCGCGAAATCGTCGGCGAGATGCCGCTGCTGGTGCCCGGCATCGGCGCCCAGGGCGGCGACATCGAGGCTACCGTCAAGGCCGGCCGCACCGCAGCGGGCACCGGCCTGATGATCAATTCCTCGCGCGCCATCCTCTACGCCGGTAAAGGTGAGGATTACGCCAGCGCCGCGCGTCTTGCCGCGCGCGAAACGCGCGACGCGATCAACGCCCACCGCTGATGCCGGAAAACGCCGGGAAAAAACCGCGCTGGCGCCGCTGGGCGCTGGAAATCGCCCTCTTCGTCGCCGCCTTCCTCGCCTTCCAGGCCTGGCAGTTGCGCGACACGGCGCGCGGCCCGGCACCGCAGTTCGCCGGCGTGCACACCGATGGCCAGGCTTTCGACCTCGCCGCCTGGCGTGCTGCGCATCCCGGCCAGCCGCTGCTGATCTATTTCTGGGCCGAATGGTGCCCGATCTGCAAGACCACCGCCGGCAGCGTCGAAAACATCGCCGCTGACCGTCCGGTGATCAGCATCGCCACGCAAAGCGGCGACGCTGCGGCAGTCGCGCGTTTCATGGCGGACCAAGGCTACCGCTTCCCGACCCTGCCCGACCCCGACGGGGCGATCATGAAAGGCTACCGCCTGCCCGGCACGCCGGGCTTCGTCGTACTCGCGCCGGACGGCCGGATCCGCTTCGTCTCGGTCGGCTACACCAGCGAGATCGGCCTGCGCCTGCGCCTGTGGTGGGCCGGCCTCGGCGCCACCACCTGAACGCTACATGCCGAGGTAAGCGGCGCGCACCTGTTCGTTGGCGATCAGTGCCTGGCCGCTGTCGGTCAGCGTCACCGCGCCGGTTTCCAGCACATAGCCGCGGTCGGCGATAGCCAGCGCGGCAAAGGCGTTCTGCTCGACGAGCAGGATGGTCATGCCCTGTGCCTTCAGCGACTTGACGACGTTGAACACTTCCTCGACCAGCAGCGGCGCCAGGCCCATCGACGGTTCGTCGAGCAGCAGCATCTTCGGCCGCCCCATCAACGCCCGGCCGATGGCCAGCATCTGCTGCTGGCCGCCGGACAGCGTACCGGCCGGCAGGTGGCGCTTTTCCTTGAGGATCGGGAACATCGCGAAGACCTTTTCCAGTTCCGCCTCGACCCCGGCCTTCGGCTGGGTGTAGGCGCCCAGGCGCAGGTTGTCCTCGATCGACAGCGGGCCGAACACCTGCCGCCCCTCCGGGCTCTGACAAATGCCGAGGCGCACGCGCTGGTCGGCGCGCAGGCCGCTGATGTCCTCGCCGTCGAAGAAGATGCGTCCGCCGCTCATCGGCTGCACGCCCGACAGGGTGCGCAGGAAGGTCGTCTTGCCGGCGCCGTTGGCGCCGACCAGGGCGACCAGCTCACCTTTACGCACTTCGAGGTCGATGCCCTTGAGTGCCTTGATCCGGCCGTAACAGCTTTCCAACCCGCTGACGTGGAGCAGGATGTCGCCGGCCGCGTGGCTGCCGCCGGGTTCCAGTTCGCCGCCGCTGTGGGCGCCGAGGCCGACCGATTCCGGCGCCAGGCTGGCAATGCGGTGGTAGAGCTGGCGGTACTCGACGCGCGCCTGCTCGCCGAACAACGGGTCGTCGTTGTCGGCAAAGGCCCGGTCGATGCTCTCCCAGTCCTCGGTAGTCAGCACCTCGCGGGCCAACGGCATGGCGTCCTTTTCCTCGGTCCGGATGTGCGCCTTCAGGCTCTGCGTGTAGATGCGCAGGGCGCCGATGAACTCGGCGTTGCCCAGCGTCCCGGCCGCGGTCGCCGCCAGTTGCGCGCGCAACGAGCGCAGCACTTCAGGACCGTTGCGGTGCTCGGCCTGCAGGCGGTCGAGGACAGCTGCCGCTTCCGGGCTGCGCAGGCGCAGCGCCGGGAACAGGTGATCGTCTTCCTTGGCGTGATGGCAGGCGTCCATGAAGTGCTCGATGTAGTCGAAGACCGAGCTGAAGAAAGCCGGGTCGACCGGTTCGCCGGCTTCCATTTCCAGGGCGACGGCGTCGAGCGTGGTGGCGATGCGCCAGAGATTCTGGTGTTCTTCGGTGATGATGGTCAGTGTTTTCATGTCTCGTCCCTGTCAGGCGTGGGTGCCGAGGTAGGCGGCGATCACGTCGGGATTGCCGCGCACCTCCTGGCCGGTGCCCTCGGCCAGCTTGCGGCCGTAATCGAGCACCAGGATGCGGTCGGAGAGGTTCATCACCATCTTCATGTCGTGTTCGACGAGAACGACGGTGATGCCCGAATCGGCAACCTTGCGCACCAGATGGTCGACTTCCTGGGTTTCCTTGGGGTTGAGGCCGGCGGCCGGCTCGTCGAGGAAGATCAGACGCGGCTTCATCGCCAGCGCACGGGCGATTTCCAGGCGCTTGAGCGCGCCGTAGGACATGGCGTCGGCGCGCGCGCCGACATATTCGCCGAGACCGACGAATTCCATCAATCCGGCAGCCTCTTCACGCAGCGCCTCGTCGCGCCGCTTGAGCGCGGGCAGGCGCAGCATCGCCTTGAACAGGTTGCGATCCAGCCGCAGATGGGCGCCGACCATGACGTTCTCGATGGCGCTCATGTTCATGCAGATCTGCAGGTTCTGGAAGGTCCGCGCCATACCCCGCCGTGCCAGCTCATCCGGCGATTTGCCCTGGATGATTTCGCCGTCGAGACGGATTTCCCCGCTGGTCGGCGTATACACGCCGGTGATCAGGTTGAACAGCGTCGTCTTGCCGGCACCGT
Organism: uncultured Azonexus sp.; assembly: GCF_937982035.1. Taxonomy (NCBI): domain Bacteria; kingdom Pseudomonadati; phylum Pseudomonadota; class Betaproteobacteria; order Rhodocyclales; family Azonexaceae; genus Azonexus; species uncultured Azonexus sp. Next base: position 110,969 of record NZ_CALJNI010000016.1, on the reverse strand, counting down.
TGGGGCCGATCACCGAATAGACGATGCCGGAATCGATGCTGAAGCTGACATTCTGGACGGCCTTGACGCCGCCGAAATGAATCGACAGATCCTTGACTTCGAGCAGGCTCATTTGTCGTCCCCCTTGCTGAAGCGTGCCGCCAGCGTCGGCACCAGGCCGCGCGGCATGAAGATCATGCACAGCATCAGGATGGCGCCGAAGGCGACCGTTTCCCAGCCCTCGAAGGTCGCCAGCGCCTGCGGCAGCGCCGTCAGCAGCACGGCGCCGACGATCGAGCCGTAGACCGAGGCCATGCCGCCGATGACGACCATGGTGACCAGTTCGATGGAATGGAAGAAGTCGGCGAAGTTGGGGCTGATGAAACCGATGTAATGCGCCGAGATACTGCCCATGATGCTGGCCGAGAAGGCCGACAGGACAAAGATCGACACCTTGTAGCGGGCGACGTTGACGCCGACCACCTGCGATGCCACCTCGGAACCGTGGAGCGCGCGCAGCGCCCGCCCGAAGGGCGAGTCGATCAGGTTCAGCGAGCCCCACACGGTCAGCACCAGCAGTGCCGCCACCACCCAGTACCACTGGCGGTCGGAGCCGATCTCGAAACCGAACAAGGCCATCGGCAGCACCGGCATGCCGTCGGGACCGCCGGTCCACTGGGCTTCATTGCGCAGCGCGATGTTGATGATGATGCCCAGGCCGAGCGTCGCCATCGCCAGGTAATGCCCCTTCAGCTTGAAAATCGGCTTGGCCACCAGCGCCGCCAGCAGGGCCGAGGCCAGGGCCCCGGTGAGCATGGCGGTCACCGGGTGCCAGCCGAAATGCATCGGCAGCACCGCCGAGGCATAGGCACCGATGCCGAGGAAGCCGGCGTGACCGAGGCTGATCTGGCCGGCAAAGCCGATCAGCAGGTTGAGCCCGATGACGATGATGGCGTTGATCGCCATGCGCACCGCGAGGTCGAGGTAGAAATTGTTGGGCACGACGAAGGGCAGCACCAGCAAGATCACGATCAGGCCGTAGAGGCCGTAGTAAATGCGCTTGTTCATGCTTACACCCGATCCGTCGATTTACCGCCGAACAGGCCGCGCGGCATGAAGAAGAGAATCAGCAGGATGAGCACGAAGGGAATCGCGTCCTTGTACGCCGACGAGATGTAACCGGCGCCCATCGCTTCGAGGATGCCGACCAACAGACCGCCGACCACCGCGCCCAGACCGTTGCCCAGACCGCCGACGACAGCGGCGACGAAGCCCTTGAGACCGAGCATGATGCCGACATCGTAGGAAGTCATGGTGATCGGCGTGATCAGGATGCCGCCAAGCGCACCGAGCGCAGCCGACATGGCGAAGCTCATGAACAGCACCCAGCTGGTGTTGATGCCGACCAGTTCGGCGGCCAGCCGGTTGACCGAGGTCGCCAGCATGGCCTTGCCCTGCAAGGTGCGGTTGAAGAAGTACCAGAGCGCGACCACGACCAGGGCAGTGATGCCGAGCACCCACAGGCTCTGCGGCAGCAAGGTGGCGCCGAGGACGTGAATCGGTTCGTCACCCGAGAAAGCCGGCAGGCTGAAGGTGTTCTTGCCCAGCCAGACCTGGATCAGACCGCGGATGACCAGCGAGGCGCCGATGGTGATGATGATCAGGGTCACCGTCTCGGCGCCCTTGACCGGTTCGATCGCCAGTTTCTCGACCAGCACGCCAACCACCGCCGGCACCAGGACGGCGAGCAGCAGGACAGCCGGCAGCGGCAGGCCCATCTGGGCAAATAGCACGGCCAGCATGCCGCCGAGCATGATGAATTCGCCCTGGGCGAAGTTGATCACATGGCTGGCGTTGTAGATCAGCGTGAAGCCAAGCGCCGCCAGCGCATAGGTGGCACCGACGGTGATGCCGGAAAACAGGAATTGCAGGAACTCAGCCAGCATGGTGGCTCCCTGCCCGTTGACGGGTCGTTGTCATATTGTCTCCTCCGTGTGTTTATCGCGCATTGTCCCGTTCGGGCGACTAGCTTGGCAACAGGTGATCGCTGTCGGGAACCTCGGGCTGTTGCTGCGAGAAGAAGCCTTCGGTATGGATCAGCTCGGGTTTGGCGCCCAGTTGCTTGACGACCTGGACGCAGGCGTCGACGAACTCCGGACTGCCGGCGGCGAAAATGGTGTGCTTGGACAGATCGGTAAACATCTTCGGCAGGACCGCGTCCACCCGCCCGTTCAGATAGCCCTCGCGCTGCTCGCGGGTCAGCGTGACCTTGTAGTCGAAATTGCGATGCTTGGTCCGCCACCAGGCCATCAGGCCTTCGGCATAGACGTCGTCGTGGCTGCGCGCCGAAAACAGCATCGTGACCGGCCGCCGGAAACCGCGGCGCAAGGCAGCCTCGGCCAGTGCCAGCACGGGTGCCAGACCGGTGCCGGCAGCCAGGCAGAGGACCGGCGTATCGACCGAAGGATCGCCGATGAAGGTGCCGTAGGCGCCGGAAACCTTGACGCTCTCGCCGATACCGAGCTGTTCGTGCACCCAGTTGCTGGTGACGCCGCCTTCCTGGCGGGCAATCTGCAGCACCAGTTCGCCATCCGGGCGCGGTGCGTTGGAAATCGAATAGGCACGCGCCGGCACATCGGCCCGCGGATTGCCCAGGGTGACATACTGGCCGGGCCAGTAACGGATCGGCTGGCCGACCGGGCGCAGCCTCAGTTCAACCACACGCGCGGCGATCGATCGCTTGTCGACGACGACGAAGAGCGCATCCTCGCGCGGCGGGAAAAGTTTCGGTTTGGCATCCTCGGTGCCCCACTCGATGGTGATTTCCTCGGAAATCGGCTTGGCCATGCACATCAGGCCGTAGCCCTGTTTGCGCTCGTCCTGGGAGAGCGCCATGTCGAGGACCATGCCCTGGTCGAACTGACCCTGCGTGACCTTGACCTTGCATTCGCCGCAGGCACCGGCGCGGCAGTTGTTGGGCAGCGCGTAGCCGGCCTTCTCCAGCGCCATCAGAACGGTATCGCCATAATTGCATTCGACCGATTTACCGGACGGCTGCATGATGATACGAGCCATTTGTCTTCCCCTTGTTATCCTGTGTTCTCTGTTGTGGCAAAGCCGGCGCCCCGTCAGGGGCACCGGCTGTCGATCAGACTGACGGGCGGATGAGGCGCATCAGAAGACCGGGATGATGTCGTCCAGGTCGACGTCGCTGACTTCCTGGCCGGTGATGCCGACTTCCGGGATCGCCGGGAACGGGATGTTGTAACGGTCAAGAACGCCCTTGAGGTTGATCATCGCGTTGCGCCAGTTTTCCTTCTTCGCCTCGTAGCTGGGGATGCCGAAGCCGGCACCGCGGGCCACTTCCTCGGCCTCGCGCTGGTTGTCGATGAAGTCGGCCGGCAGGTCCCAGAACTCCATCGGCGGCTCGAACAGCACGGCCGACAGGAACAGGTAACCGGCGCGGATCTGCTTGGTGACGACGGCCTTGGTTTCTTCCTTGAGGCCCGGGTAATCGCGCTCCATGACCGCCATGCAGATGGCCATGTGACGACCTTCGTCGCGGCCAATGTTCTTGAAGCCTTCCTTGAAGACGGCCTCGCGGGAGTTGTCGTACATCTGCTTGAAGATGGTGGCGGCAGCGATCTCGCCCATCAGGAAGGACGAGAACAGCACGGCCAGGTCGTACTTGGGCACGGCCTGCTTGTAGCCGTTCCAGTAGCGGGCGCCGTTGAAGTACAGCCACTGCACGTTCTTCTGCAGGCGCTTGCCGAGTTCGGTCTTCGGCTGGTAGGTGATCGGATCGGGATGACCGAGCAGCTTGGTGATAGCCAGGCCGCACATGATCTCGTGGTTCTGCTCGTCGCGGGTGACCGAGAAGAAGCACTTGCGCACCGGATCTTCCTCATGCACTTCATAGGTCTTGATCAGCGCTTCGGCGAAGACCGGCGGGGCGGATGCGTCGAACACCGACAACAGGCTCCACCAGTAAGCGATCGATTCGCGCTCTTCCCAGGTGTAGCTTTCCAGGTCCAGCGTGTCCCACGGCAACTTCTCGGGATCCCAGTCCTCGCGCCGCGCCGCTTCCCACACTTCCTGCAACTTCTTGGTCTTGCTGTTCCAGGACAGCGGATAGACGTTGGGTTGCTGGATTTCCGGCGGGAATTCCATCTTGTCCGAAAAACGCTCCTTGTTGGCAGCCATAGCTCCTCCTTCAATCGAAATATCGTGGTCGTTTTGGGCACCCCGCCGGCTTGGCGAGGCGACGGAGAAATAATGATACATCCAAGGCATTTGTGTCAACAATTTTTGTATCGAAATATAAAAAACACGATCCGGAACAACTTACGCAATGCAGAACATAAAGATCAAAATCGCAAAATCACACAAGCAACATATTGTTTTTTTTGCACTTTAATACATCAACGTAATAAATTTTGCTAAACATAACGACAAAAAGCACACAAAAAAACGATACCTTTATTTGACTTTTTACAAACATCTTCGTATCGTTGCAACAAAGAAGCACGACAGAAACCGTCACCGAGGAGACACCCCATGCCCCAACATCTATTGAACAAGCACCACGCCACGCTCGACGGTGCCCTGGAAGCCATCCGCACCCGCGGCTACTGGTCCGCCTATAACGAAATGCCGAGTCCCAAGACGTATGGCGAAACCGCCGCCGACGACGGCAAGGCAGCGTTTTCCGCCCACCTCGGCCGGGCCTTCGAGCTCGATCAGCCGGGCAGCAAGGGCTGGCACGGCGGCGAACGCTCGCCTTACGGCATAGCACTGAACGTCAGCTACCCGGTGTGCGATCCGGAAGTGCTGATCGCCGCCGGCCGGAAGGCCATGGACGGCTGGCAGAAGGCCGGCGTGGACGGGCGCACCGGCGTCTGCCTGGAAATCCTCGATCGCCTGAACAAGCAGAGCTTCGAAATCGCCCACGCGGTGATGATGACCACTGGCCAGGGCTGGATGATGGCCTTCCAGGCCGGCGCCCCGCACGCCCAGGACCGCGGACTCGAAGCCGTCGCCTATGCCTACCGCGAACAGAGCTTCGTGCCGGCCGAAACGGTCTGGGACAAGCCGCAGGGCAAGAACCCGCCGCTGGTCATGAAGAAGCACTTCGAGATCGTCGGCCAGGGCGTCGGCGTCGTCGTCGGCTGCGGCACCTTCCCCACCTGGAATACCTATCCCGGCCTGTTCGCGGCGCTCGCCACCGGCAATGCGGTGATCGTCAAGCCGCACAGCAACGCCATCCTGCCGGCAGCGATCACCGTGCGCACGATCCGCGCCGTGCTCGCCGAAAACGGCATCGATCCCAACCTGGTCACCCTGTGCGTCGCCAGCGAACGCAGCGCGACGCAGAAGCTGGTCACGCATCCGGCCGTGAAATCGGTCGATTTCACCGGCGGCAACGCCTTCGGCCAGTGGCTGGTCGACAACGCCCGCCAGGCCCGCGTCTATGCCGAACTGGCCGGCGTCAACAACATCGTCATCGACTCGACCGACGCCTACAAGGCAATGCTGCGCAACCTCGCGTTCACGCTCTCGCTCTACTCCGGCCAGATGTGCACCACCTCGCAGGCGATCTTCGTGCCGGCCGCCGGCATCGATACCGAAGACGGCCACAAGTCCTACGACGAAGTGTGCGCCGACCTGGCCAAGGCCGTCTCCGGTTTCCTGAGCAAACCGGAAGTCGCCCTCGCCGTGCTCGGCGCCGTGCAGTCGGCCGACACCTTGCAGCGCATCAAGGACGCCGACAGCGGCGCCCTCGGCCGCGTCGTGCTCGCCTCCAGCAAGCTGGACAACCCGGAATTCCCGGCCGCCGAAGTGCGCACCCCGGTCCTGCTCGCCTGCGACGCCGCCGACGAAGCCGCCTACATGGAAGAACGCTTCGGGCCGATCAGCTTCATCGTCAAGGTCGCCGACACGCCGGCCGCCATCGCCCTGTCCGAACGCATCGTGTCGACGCATGGCGCGCTGACCGCCGGCATCTACTCGACCTGCCCGGAAATCATCGACGCAATGACCGCCGCCACGATGCGCGCCAAGGTCGCCCTGTCGATCAACCTGACCGGCGGCGTCTTCGTGAACCAGTCGGCAGCCTATTCCGACTACCACGGCACCGGCGGCAACCCGGCAGCGAACGCGTCCTACGCCGACGCCGCCTTCGTCGCCAACCGGTTTGTCGTCGTCCAGCGTCGTTACCATATCTGAGGGGGCCGCATGGAATTCGCCACCATCCGTTTTGAAGTCAGCAACGGCATCGCCCGCCTGACCCTGAACCGCCCCGACAAGCTGAACAGCTTCACCGGCGAGATGCACGCCGAACTGCGCGTCGCCCTCGACCGCGTCCAGGCCGACCGCAGCATCCGCGTCCTGGTGCTCAGCGGCGCCGGCCGCGCCTTCAGTGCTGGCCAGGACCTGGCCGACCCCGACATGCAGGCGATAGACGGCCACCAGCCGGACATCGGCAACATCGTCGAGAAGAACTACAAGCCGCTGGTGCTGCGCCTGCAGAACCTGCGCGTGCCGACCCTGGCCGCGGTCAACGGCATCGCCGCCGGCGCTGGCGCCTCGGTGGCGCTGGCCTGCGACCTGGTCGTCGCCACGCAGTCGGCGTCCTTCCTGCAGGCCTTCTCGAAGATCGGCCTGATTCCCGACACCGGCGGCACCTGGTTCCTGCCACAACGGGTCGGCATGGCGCGCGCCATGGGCCTGGCCCTGCTCGCCGACAAGCTGCCGGCAGCGAAGGCCGCCGAGTGGGGGCTGATCTGGGAATGCGTTGCCGACGACGCCTTCGCCGCCCGCATCGACGCGCTCGCCGCCCAGCTCGCCGCGCTTCCGACCAAGGCCCTGGTGCGCACCCGCCAGGCGATGCACGCCGCCCCCGGCCACACGCTGGAGCAGCAACTCTCCTTTGAGGGCGGCTTCATGCGCGAACTCGGCTGGAGCGCCGATTACGCCGAAGGCGTCGCCGCCTTCATGGAAAAACGCGCGCCGAAATTCACCGGGGACTGACGATGGCAGCCCTTCCTCAAACCGCGGTCGTCGCCGTGGTCGGCGCCGGTGCCATGGGCGCCGGCATCGCCCAGGTCGCGGCGCAGGCCGGCCACCCGGTGCGCCTGCTCGACAACCGGCCGGGCGCCGCAGCGGCCGCCATCGAAAACATCCGCGGCCAGTTCGCCAAGCTGGCCGACAAGGGCAAGCTCAGCGCCGCCGACGCTGCCGCCGCCGGTGCTCGCCTGCAACCAGCAGACAGCCTGGCCGACCTGGCCGGCTGCGCGCTGGTGGTCGAAGCCATTGTCGAGAACCTGGAAGCCAAGCAGAAGCTGTACGCCGACCTCGAAGCCATCGTCGGCGACGACTGCCTGTTCGGCACCAACACCTCGTCGATCTCGGTCACCGCCATCGGCAGCGCGCTCAAGCGCCCGCAGCGGCTGGCCGGGCTGCACTTCTTCAATCCGGCGCCGCTGATGGCGCTGGTCGAGATCGTCTCCGGCCTGGCCACCGACGGCGCCGTCGCCGACACGCTGTACGCCACCGCCGCTGCCTGGGGCAAGACGCCGGTGCATGCCAAATCGACCCCCGGCTTCATCGTCAACCGCGTCGCCCGCCCCTATTACGCCGAAGCGCTGCGCCTGCTGCAGGAAGGCGCCGCCGACCCGGCAACGCTCGACGCCGTGCTGCGCGAAGCCGGCGGTTTCCGCATGGGCCCGTTCGAGTTGATGGACCTGATCGGCCACGACGTCAATTTCGCCGTCACCAACTCGGTCTGGCGCGCCTTCTACCACGACCCGCGCTTCCTGCCCTCGCTGATCCAGCAGGAACTGGTCGACGCCGGCTTCTACGGCCGCAAGAGCGGGCGCGGTTTCTTCGATTATTCCGCCGACACCACCCGCCCGGCGCCACAGACCGAAGCGCCGCGCACGCCGGCCGGCAAGATCGTCGTCTGCGGTGAATCGCCGCTCGCCGAAGCCCTCGTCGAGCGCCTGCAACACGGCAAGCTGTCGTTCAGCCGGGCACCGTCCAGCGACGGTCGCGTCGCCGAAATCGGCCGCGCCGCGCTTTTCCAGACCGACGGCCGCTCGGCCACCGAGCGTGCCGCCAGCGACGGCGTCGCCAACTGCGTGCTGGTCGACCTGGCTCTCGATTACGAAACCGCCGGCCGCCTCGCCGTCGCCGTCGCCGCGCAGTGCGAACCGGCCGCCGCCGAAGCCGCCGTCGGTCTGCTGCAGGCCGCCGGCTACGCCGTCTCGCGGCTGGCCGACGTGCCCGGCCTGGCGGTCATGCGCACTGTCGCCATGCTCGCCAACGAGGCCGCCGACGCGGTCAACCAGGGCGTCTGCGCCGCCACCGCCGCCGACGCGGCGATGCGCCTGGGCGTCAATTACCCGCGCGGCCCGCTGGCCTGGGCCGACCAGGTCGGCGTCGCCACCATCCGCAACGTACTCGCCAACCTTGGCGCCAGCTACGGCGAAGACCGCTACCGCGTCTCGCCGCTGATCCGTCGCGCCGTCTTTGCCGGAAAGAATCTCCATGACTGAACCCCAACTCGGCGCCAGCGAAGCGCAAGCACTCGCCGAAGCCACCGCCCAGGCCATGTACGCCCGCGACCGGGCGGCGCAGGCCTTCGGCATCAAGATACTCAGCGTCGCCCCCGGCCAGTCCCTGCTCACCATGCGCGTGCGCTCGGACATGGTCAACGGCCACCACATCTGCCACGGCGGCATGATCTTCACGCTGGCCGACACCGCCTTCGCCTACGCCTGCAACAGCTACAACCGCAATACCGTGGCCTCGGCCTGCCACATCGATTTTCTCGCCCCCGCCCGCGAGGACGAGATTCTCCAGGCCGAGGCGACGGAACGCTCGGCAGCCGGCCGCACCGGCGTCTACGACATCACCGTGCGCAACCAGCACGGCACCACCATCGCCCTGTTCCGGGGCAAGAGTTACCGCATTGCCGGCGAAGTCATCGCCGGGCTGCAACAGGCCGACCGAGCCTGACGCCAATCAACACGGAGGAGACAAACATGACTGCCAGAAAACCCCAACCGGGCGAACTTGAAGCCATCGAAACGGCCAGCCGCGACGAGATTTCGGCGCTCCAGCTTGAACGCCTGAAGTGGTCGGTGCGCCACACCTACGACAACGTCGCCCCGTACCGCGCCAAGTGCGAGGCCAAGGGCGTCCATCCGGACGACCTGAAGTGCCTGGCCGACCTGGCCAAGTTCCCGTTCATGACCAAGCTCGACCTGCGCGACAACTACCCCTTCGGCCTGTTCGCCGTGCCGCGCGACAAGGTCGCCCGCCTGCACGCCTCGTCGGGCACGACCGGCAAGCCCATCGTCGTCGGCTACACCCAGCAGGACATCGACAACTGGGCCAACCTGGTCGCCCGCTCGATCCGCGCCGCCGGTGGCCGTGCCGGCGACATGGTCCATGTCGCCTACGGTTACGGCATGTTCACCGGCGGCCTCGGCGCCCACTACGGCGCCGAGCGCCTGGGCTGCACCGCCGTGCCGATGTCCGGCGGGCAGACCGAGAAGCAGGTCCAGCAGATCATGGATTTCAAGCCGGACATCATCATGGTCACGCCCTCCTACTCCCTGGTGATCGCCGAGGAATTCGAGCGCCTGGGCATCAAGCCGGATGAGATTTCGCTCAAGGTCGGCATCTTTGGCGCCGAGCCCTGGGGCGAAGGCATGCGTGCCGAAATCGAGAAGAAGCTCGGCCTTGACGCCATCGACATCTACGGCCTGACCGAAGTCATGGGCCCGGGCGTCGCCTGCGAATGCATCGAGACCAAGGACGGTCCGGTAATCTGGGAAGACCACTTCTACCCCGAGATCATCGACCCGGAAACCGGCGAAGTCCTGCCCGACGGTTCGGAAGGCGAACTGGTGTTCACCTCGCTGACCAAACAGGCCTTCCCGGTCATCCGCTACCGCACCCGCGACCTGACTCGCCTGCTGCCGCCGACCGCCCGTTCCTTCCGCCGCATCGGCAAGATCACCGGCCGTTCCGACGACATGCTGATCATCCGTGGCGTCAACGTCTTCCCCACCCAGATCGAGGAACAGATCCTGCGCGATGCCCGCCTGGCCGGCAATTACCAGGTCGTGGTCACCCGCGACGGCCACATGGACAACCTGGAAGTGCGTTGTGAAGTCCAGCGCGAGCTGTCCGGAAAACTCGCCCCAGCCGACATCCAGCAGATCGGCAAGGAACTGCAGCACCGCATCAAAACCAACATCGGCGTATCGACCAAGATCACCGTCATGGAATTCGACGCCATCCCGCGCACCCAGGTCGGCAAGGCCAAGCGCGTGCTCGACGAACGCCCGAAGCAGAACTGAGGAAAGCACCATGACCCAAGCCTTCATCTGCGACGCCATCCGCACTCCCATCGGCCGCTACGGCGGCGCCCTCAGCAGCGTGCGCGCCGACGACCTCGGCGCCATCCCGCTCAAGGCGCTGATGGAACGCAACCCGCAGGTCGACTGGAGCACGGTCGACGACATCATCTACGGCTGCGCCAACCAAGCCGGCGAAGACAATCGCAACGTCGCCCGCATGTCCGGCCTGCTCGCCGGTCTGCCGGTCGAAGTGCCGGGGACCACGGTCAACCGCCTGTGCGGCTCCGGCATGGATGCGGTCGGCCTGGCCGCCCGTTCGATCAAGGCCGGCGAAGCCAGGCTGATGATCGCCGGCGGCGTCGAAAGCATGTCGCGCGCGCCCTTCGTCATGGGCAAGGCGGAATCGGCCTTCTCGCGCAACGCGGCGATCTTCGACACGACCATCGGCTGGCGCTTCGTCAATCCGCTGATGAAGAAGCTGTACGAGACGCACTCGATGCCGCAGACCGCCGACAACGTGGCGGAAGACTTCAAGATCAGCCGCGCCGACCAGGATGCCTTCGCCGTCCGCTCGCAGCAGCGCTGGGGTGCCGCCCACGCCGCCGGCCGTTTTGCCGACGAGCTGGTGCCGGTGGTGATCCCGCAGAAGAAGGGCGACGCCAAAGTGGTCGATACCGACGAGCACCCGCGCCCCGAGACCACGCTCGAACAACTGGCCAAACTGAAGGGCGTAAACGGCCCCGACCTGACCGTCACCGCCGGCAACGCCTCCGGCGTCAATGACGGTGCCTGCGCGCTGCTGCTTGCTTCCGAAGCCGCCGCCGGCCGTTACGGCCTGACGCCGCTGGCCCGCGTGGTCGGCATGGCGACCGCCGGCCTGGCACCGCGGATCATGGGTTTCGGCCCGGCCCCGGCGGTGCGCAAGGTACTCGCGCAAACCGGGCTGAGCCTGGCGCAATTGGATGTGATCGAACTCAACGAAGCCTTCGCCGCCCAGGCGCTGGCCGTGCTGCGCGACCTCGGCCTGGCCGATGATGCGGCACACGTTAACCCCAATGGCGGCGCCATCGCGCTCGGCCATCCGCTCGGCATGAGCGGTGCCAGACTGGTGACGACAGCGGCCTACGAGCTGAAAAGGCGCAAGGGCCGCTTCGCACTGTGTACCATGTGCATCGGAGTCGGACAGGGCATTGCCCTGATCATCGAACGCATCTGATTCCGCTGTACTCGACAACAACCTCAAGGAGGAGACAAATCCATGAATGCAAGCTTGAAGAAAATCGTCGCCGGCGCCGCCCTGGCCTTCGGTGCCCTCGGTGCCTTCGCTTCCGAGCCGATCAAGATCGGTTCGGTCCTGTCGGTGACCGGCCCGGCCGCCTTCCTCGGCGACCCGGAACTGAAGACGCTGCAACTCTACGTCGCCGACATCAACAAGAAGGGCGGCGTCCTCGGTCGCCAGCTGCAACTCGTGCATTACGACGACGGTAGCGACGCCGGCAAGGCCAACGGCTTCACCAAGCGCCTGATCGACGATGACAAGGTCGACATCCTGGTTGGCGGCACCACCACCGGCGCCACCATGTCGGCCGTACCGCTGGTCGAACGTGCCGGTATCCCCTTCATCTCGCTGGCCGGCGCCGTGGTCATCATCGAGCCGGTCAAGAAGTGGGTGTTCAAGACCCCGCATACCGACCGCATGGCTGCCGAAAAGGTCTTCGAGGACATGAAGAAGCGCGGTATCAGCAAGGTTGCCCTGTTCTCCGAAACCTCCGGCTTCGGCGCTTCCGGCAAGAAGGAAACGGAAGCCGTCGCCGCCAAGTACGGGATCACCCTGGTCGCCAATGAAACCTACGGCCCCAAGGATACCGACATGAGCCCGCAGCTGACCAAGATCCGCAACACCGCCGGCGTCCAGGCCGTGTTCGTGTTCGGTCTCGGCCAGGGCCCGGCCATCGTCACCAAGAACTACAAGCAACTGGGCATCAACCTGCCGCTTTACCAGTCGCACGGCGTCGCTTCCGACGAATTCCTGACGCTCGCCGGACCGGCCGCCGAAGGCGTCCGCCTGCCGTCGCCGGCACAGCTGATCCCGGAACAGCTGCCGGCCAATGACCCGCAGAAGGCTGTCGTCACGGCTTACGCCAATGCCTACAAGGCGGCTTACAAGACCGACGTGTCGACCTTCGGCGGCTATGCCTACGACGGCCTGATGCTGGCGGTCGACGCCATCAAGCGCGCCGGCAGCACCGACAAGGCCAAGGTCCGCGACGCCCTCGAAGCGACCAAGGGCTTCGTCGGCACCAGCGGCACCTTCAACATGTCGCCGACCGACCACATGGGCCTCGACCTGTCGGCCTTCCGCATGCTTGAAGTCAAGAACGGCAACTGGACCATCGTCCAGTAAGCCGGAACCGACGCACGCATAAAAGACAACTGCACTTCGGGCCGCCCGAGGTTGGGCGGCCTTTTTTTTGGAGATTTTTGCCATGAGCACCACGGTTCTCAGCGAAGTCCACGGCAAAGTGGGCCTGATCCGCATCAACCGGCCGGAAGCGATGAACGCGCTGAACAACGAAGTCGTCGACGGCATCGCCGCCGCCATCGACGCCTTCGAAGCCGACGAGAACATCGGCTGCATCGTCCTCACCGGCAACGAAAAGGCCTTCGCCGCCGGCGCCGACATCGGCTTCATGAAGGACTTCGACTACATGCACGCCTATAAAACGGACTTCATCACCCGCAACTGGGAACGCATCAAGACCACGCGCAAACCGGTGATCGCCGCCGTTTCGGGCTTTGCGCTGGGCGGCGGCTGCGAAATGGCGATGATGTGCGACATGATCTTCGCCGCCGATACGGCGAAGTTCGGTCAGCCAGAAATCCGCCTCGGCACCATGCCCGGCGCCGGCGGCACCCAGCGCCTGCCGCGCGCCGTCGGCAAGGCCAAGGCGATGGACCTGTGCCTGACCGCGCGCATGATGGACGCCGCCGAAGCCGAGAAGGCCGGCCTGGTCGCCCGGGTGATTCCTGCCGATCAGTTGCTCGACGAGACGCTGAAGGCCGCCACGACCATCGCCGGCTATTCGCTGCCGGTGATCATGATGATCAAGGAATCGGTCAACCGCGCCTTCGAGTCCTCGCTCAACGAAGGCCTGCTCTTCGAACGTCGCGTCTTCCATTCGGCCTTCGCCCTCGAAGACCAGAAGGAAGGCATGGCCGCCTTCGTCGAGAAGCGCAAGCCGGCGTTCAATAACCGCTGACGGAGAACGAGCATGTACGAAACCCTGGAAATCGAACGCAAAGGGCCGGTGGCGACGATCTGGATGAACCGTCCGGCCGTCTTCAACGCCTTCGACGAGACGCTGATCGCCGAACTGGCCGCCGCCTGTCGCGAACTGGAAGCCGACGCCGGCGTGCGTATCATCGTCCTCGGCGGCCGTGGCCGGCATTTCTCGGCCGGCGCCGACCTCAACTGGATGAAGCGGGCGGCGCAGTTCGGCGCCGAGCAGAACCTCGCCGACGCCCGCAATTTCGCCGCCATGCTGCACACCCTGGCCAGCCTGCGCAAACCGACCGTCGCCCGCGTTCAGGGCGCCGCGCTGGGTGGCGGCACCGGCCTGACCGCCGCCTGCGACATGGCGATTGCCGCCAGCGACGCCAGCTTCTCGACCTCGGAAGTGAAATTCGGGATCATCCCGGCAGTGATCAGCCCCTACGTGCTGCGCGCCATCGGCCCGCGCCACGCGCTGCGCTATTTCCAGAGCGGCGAGAAGATCGGCGCCGAACGCGCACTGGCGATCGGCCTGGTCGGCGAGGTGGTCGCCCCCGAAGCACTCGACGCCGCCATCGACCAACTGACTTCGGCGCTGCTGCAGGGCGGGCCGCTCGCCCAGAACGCCGCCAAGGATCTGATCGCCGCGGTTGCCGGGCGCCCCATCGACGCGGCCCTGGGCGAGGAAACGGCCGGTCGCATCGCCCGCCAGCGGGCAACCGCCGAAGCCCGCGACGGCATCGCCGCCTTCCTCGACAAGCGGCCGCCGGCCTGGCTCGCCTGAGCCTGCTAGTGCGGCGGTTTCGGCTCGCCGGTGGCGCCCAGGCGCAGCGACAGGGCCTCGGCGTGCCGGCGCAGATGGCTGACTTCGAGACTGTCGGCGCGGGTGTCGAGCATGCCCTGGACGCCGACGGCGAGCAGGGCCATGGTGATTTCGTTGCGGAAGTTGAATACCGGCACCGCCGCTGCCGTCACCCCCGGCACCTTGTGGAAGCCGTCGGTGGTGGCAAAGCCCCTGGCCCTGACGTCGGCCAGCAGGGCTTCAACACCGGCCTTGCTCTTCAGTTCAGGCGGCACGTCCGGCGCCTTCATCTCGGCAGCGAGCAACGGCGCGACGACCTTGCGCGGCATCCACGCGGCGAACACCCGGCCGGTGGCCGACGACAGCAGTTCGAGCACGGTGCCGGTGATGACATTGACCGTGATCGGCCGGCGCGGCCTTTCCCAGCGCACCACCACCGGACCGCGGTCGCCCCAGACGGCGAGTGCGGTGGTCTGGTTGATCTCGTCGCGCAGTTCGGCGATGGCATTGAGGCCGAGGCGTACCCGGTCGAGGCGGTCGAGGGCGACCAGGCCGACGTTGAGCGCGAACGGCCCGAGGTCGTAACGCGAACTCATCGGGTCCTGTTCGACCAGGCCGGCGCGGATCAGGCTGACCAGGTAACGGTGCGCTTTCGACGCCGGCATCCCGGCAGCCGCCGCAATGTCCTTGAGCATCATCGAGCGCTGCCCGTCGACCATGGCCCGCAGGATGCTCATGCCGACCTCCATCGACTGCACGCCGTGCTTGCCGTCAGTATCCTCGCTCATCGCCAAAAATTCCTCATTACAAAACAGGTTCTATAATAATGCACTTCGACAGCCAAGCGACAAGCCCCATGAACTCCCTGCGCGTCTATGCCATCGACGGCATCACCCCGGTGGTTGATCCGACCGCCTACGTCCATCCCAGCGCCGTCCTGATCGGCGACGTGATCGTTGGTCCGGGCTGTTACGTCGGCCCCTGCGCCAGCCTGCGCGGCGATTTCGGCCGGCTGATCCTGGAACGCGGCGCCAACCTCCAGGACACCTGCGTCATGCACGGTTTTCCCGGCACCGACACGGTGGTCGAGGAAGACGGGCACATCGGCCACGGCGCCGTGCTGCACGGCTGCCGCGTCGGACGCAACGCGCTGGTCGGCATGAACGCGGTGATCATGGACAACGCCGTGATCGGCGCCAACAGCATCGTCGCCGCTTCAAGCTTCATCAAGGCCGGCCAGGAAATTCCCGACGGCGTGCTGGTCGCCGGCCTGCCCGGCCGCGTCGTCCGCCCGCTGAGCGCCGAGGAAATCGCCTGGAAGGGCGAAGGCACGAAAACCTACCAGGAGCTGACCCGGCGCTGCCTGGCCACGATGGTCGAAACGGCACCGTTGACTGAGGTCGAAGCCGACCGCCGGCGCATCGAGATCGCCGGCGTGATCCCGCTGGTCGACCTGAAGAAGGATTCAGCGGCTTAAGGGATCGTCCTGGCTGAAGCGGTTGGCCAGGGTCGCGTCCTCGACCGGCGTGCTGCCGTCGGCCACGCACAGCATGGCATCGAGGTGACGCGACGAGGCCGTCTCCAGGCGCCGGTAGATTTCCTTGCACAGCAGGCGTGCCTGCTGGCCGGGCCACTGGGCGGGCAACAGGACTTCGGGCAGTTCCGGATCGCGCAGCAGCATGCGCCGGTAGTCGTGGATCAGCAGGATGCGCAGCAGGAAGGCATCCTGATCGCTCAACACCAGTCGCTGGTCGCGCTGCAGTTCGTCGAGAATCGGCTGGTAGCGAGTGACGAAATGCCCGTAGGCTTCGGCCAGCGCCGGCAGGTTCCAGGCGCGGCTGACCAGATCGGCGTCGCTGGCCGACATGGCCGACCGCGAATCGGCGGCGAACAGCGGCAACAGGGCTGACAAGGCCGAAGACAGGCCCTCGGCAACCAGTGCATCGAGCACCGCCGAGAGTTCAGCGCCCGGGTGCACGAAGCACTCGCTGCCGAGCATGCCGAAGCCCTGCCAGGCGAGCGCGCTGCGCACCTGTTCGCGGGTCTTCTGGGGCAGTTCGCCGACCTGGAGGATCAGGCGCCAGCGGTGATCCCACAGCGGCGCCCGCGAGGCGTAGATGTGCCGGGCGGCTTCTTCGAAACGTCGCCGGCCGGCGGCGGTCAGGGCATAATCGGCACGACGGCCGATGGTTTCGGTACACAACCATT
Organism: uncultured Azonexus sp.; assembly: GCF_937982035.1. Taxonomy (NCBI): domain Bacteria; kingdom Pseudomonadati; phylum Pseudomonadota; class Betaproteobacteria; order Rhodocyclales; family Azonexaceae; genus Azonexus; species uncultured Azonexus sp. The sequence goes on along the minus strand of NZ_CALJNI010000016.1, from coordinate 94,339 downwards.
CTTCCTTGACCAGGCGGAAGACCGAAGTCCGGATCAGGCGCTCGTTGAGGTCAAGCGGTTCCAGCAGGCGGATCAGGCTGCCCAGCCAGATCTTGCCGCCACGCGGCAGAATGGCGTCGCCAAAGACGGTGATGATCAGCGAACCGGCCTGCACCCGGCGTTTCTGCCGGAATGCGCTGAGACGCTGCTGTATTTCACTATTCACGGAATCACGACCCCGGGCACTTGCCGATCAGGAAGAATCGAATTAAATCATTTATCAGCATAATTTAAAAGACTTTTTCATGACAACCGCAGAAACAACCAACACCAACACGACACATATTTCAATTTTTTTGATTTTTATATGTAACATTTTCGGAAAACCAGAAAATCCCATCTCACGCGCACGCCTGATCGCCGCATTGCTGCTCGGCAGCGCGCTGTCGTTTACCCCGGCATACGCCGAACTGCCACGGCACCTGGCGGTTCCGGGCGGCGTTGCCGTAATCGATCTGGGACCAGACAACCGCCCACGCCCACAGGCGTTCCACAACACCAGCCCGCTCGCTGTTGTCGCCCATGCCGGACGCTGGCACGCCCTGCTCGGCATCCCCCTCGATGCCCTGCCGGTTCCGCTGGACGTCACCGTCGCCGACGCGGCGGCGACCAGGACAATCAGCATTCCGGTCGGCACGAAGAACTATCCTGAACAGCGTCTGACCATCAAGGAAAAACGCAAGGTCGAACCTTCACCGGAAGACCTCGCGCGCATCGAGCGCGAGCAGGCGCATACCGCCGAACTGAAACGCCGCTTCAGCACCGGCAACCCCGACACCGGTTTCTCGCGGCCGGCCGACGGTCGTCTGTCATCGCGTTTCGGTCTGCGCCGTTATTTCAACGACCTGCCGCGCAACCCGCACAACGGGCTCGATTTCGCCGCCCCCAGCGGCGCGCCGGTCCGCGCACCGGCCGCTGGCACGGTGATCGACACCGGCGATTATTTCTTCAACGGCAACAGCGTCTTCCTCGATCACGGCCAGGGCCTGATCAGCATCTACATGCACCTGTCGCGCATCGATGTGCAGGTGGGGCAACGCGTTGCCCGCGGCGAACGCCTGGGCGCCGTCGGCGCCACCGGCCGCTCGACCGGGCCGCACCTGCACTGGACGGTCATTCTCAACGATACGCCGGTCGACCCGGAGCTGTTTCTCGCCCGCCCCTGAGGGCCGCGCTTACATGCCGAGCGACTTGAGCAGGTCGTCGTGGTCGTTGGCCGGCGCCTGCACGGCGGCCGGTTTGCCGGCGGAGGCAGCCGCCTGGGCGATCAGTTCGTCGGGGTCGGCCACTTCCTGGGCGTCGAAGTCGAACAGCTTGATGAACTCTGTGCGATCGATCGCCAGTTCGAGGTAGAAGATGTTGTTGCGGCTGGTATAAAAGGTGACCCGGCGCGCTTCCGGCTTGTCCAGATTGGTATCGACACTGAGCATGACCTGCTTGCTGAGCACCAGCATCTTCGGCTGATTCTGGGTGATGTGGGTCTGCAATTCACGTCCGACCTTGCCGGTGAAATTGCCGACGATCTGGTTCATCAGTTCGCCCATCACGTTACTGACTTCATCGGCCGTGTGCGAACTGGCCAACTCATCCTTCGCCATGCCCATGCTCAGGAGATAACTCTCGTAGAGCTCCATCGCCGCCGAGGCGGAGAAGTTGATCACGACCAGGCCGGTGAAACCACCGTCGAAGAGCACGAAACAGCCGATGTCCGGCTTCAGGCAGGTCTTGCTGATGCGCTGGACCATGCCGGAATAACGGATCTGGCTCTGCGTGGCGACATTGAGGACATCGGTCACCGAGTTGCACAGGCTCATCAGGATGTCTTCGGTGCCAAAGACGACAGGTTTGTCTTGTTCGATCATGATTCGGCAAAGTCTCGGTGAATTAACAATATCCGCATATATAGCACAGTCACGGACGACTTGCCGGCCTTCACCTTGATGCCGCATCATGCGCCGTGCGCGAAATCATCCTGGAACTGCATCGCGAGGCCCCTGCCAAGCCCGCCGAAGGCCAGCCCTGCAATGGCTGCGGAGTCTGCTGCGCACTCGAAACCTGTCCGCTCGGCCGCTTGCGCTTCCTGCAACGGCACGGTCCGTGCCCGGCACTGACCTGGTCGGCCGGGGCCGGACGCTATCACTGCGGCCTGCTACTGGCCGCCGGCCCCGACAGCCTGACCGGCCGGCTCTGCGCCCGCTGGATTTCCGCCGGCAGCGGCTGCGACTGTAGCGCCGAAATTCAGTCCTGAGCGATGGCTGCGGTCAGCGCGATTTCGACACGGTATTCCGGTTTCGCCAGCCTGGCCTGCACGCAGGCGCGGGACGGCGCACAGCCTGCCGGCACCCAGACATCCCAGACGGCGTTCATGGCATCGTAGTCGGCCATGTCGGCCAGGTAGATCGTCGCCATGAGCAAATAGCGCTTGTCACTGCCAAGCTGCGCCAGCAAGCGCTCGACGCTGGCCAGCATGTCGGCGGTCTGCTCGGCGATGCCGGCATCGGCCAGCGCAGAAACTTCGACGAGGTAGACGGTGCCGTTGTGCACCACAGCATCGGAATAGCGGCGTGTCGTGCCGTAACGTTGAATCGACATTTCCCGTTCCTGAAAAGCGTGAAGCCCATGCGTTTGAGGCATGGGCTTCGTTTGCTGCCCCCCGACACACCCGGTCGGGGTAACCGGCTTTACGCCGTATGGGGAGTACTACACGGTAATCTCAAGAAATGCTTCCTTTGACAACTGCCATAGAATCTCCTGCAACGCAGCATTGACTGCCACTGCATGCCGGGCTTGCTGCACACTCGACACGGCTTCAGCTTACCACTCTGAAAATAAAAAACCAGCCTGTTTTTTTCTCCAGCAAATTCCCTTACGCCATGTTTGGTCAAACCCGTGCAATCGGCGAGAATGACGGGACTCGCACCACGCCAACGGGATCATGGACAACCTGATCAAGGACACTGCAACGCTGGAGCTTTTCTGCTGGCTCGACGCAGGCGCCGACCTGCCCGGCTGGGACATTCTCAAGGGCAGCCCCTTCGGTGCCACGCTAGCCGCGCCGCAGGGTGGTGCACCGAGCGCCGGCGACCAGTTGCTGTCGGTGCAGAATTATTTCGCCGAGTACCACCTCGAATATTTCCGGCAACGGCGCTACAACCATTTTCCCAGCCGCCTGCATGCCCTGCTGCAGTTCGCCACCCGGACCGACGCGATGACCTTCCGCCACAAGCATCCGGATCGCGTCTTCGGCAAGAACCTCTCCTGCTCGCGGACCAAGGGCGCCTACATCTGCTCCTTTCACGATGCCAGCTGGCTCGATTATTTACGCCTGCCGCACAGCCTGTCGCTCGAAGCGCTCGACGAAGTCGCCGAGCATTACTGGTCGGGACGCACCGTCGAGGAAGTCGGCCTGACCTTCATGAACGAACCCTGGCAGGAGCCGCCGGTGATCGAGGCGCTATACCAGGGCAGCCTCGAACCGGTCTGGGGCCATGAACAATCCGGCTGGCTGCCCGGCTTCAGATAGGAAATCCCATGCGTCGCCTCGTCACCGCCCTGATCATCGTCGTCATCCTGGCCATCGCGGCCTTCTGGCTGAGCCGCCCCAAACCGGTTGCCGTCACCGTCGCCAGCGTCGGCACCGGCACCGTCGAAGCCACGCTGGCCAATACCCGCGCCGGCACGGTCGAGGCCTGCCAGCGCACCAAACTGTCGACCATCGTCGGCGGGCGCATCGAATACCTCGGCGTCAAGGAAGGCGACAAGGTCGAAAAAGGCCAGTTGCTGCTCAAACTCTGGAACGACGACCAGCAGGCCAGTTCGGCACTGGCGTCCGCTCAGGTGACGCTGGCGGCGAAGCGTGCCGAGGAAGTGTGCATTGCCGCGACCAACGCCGAAAAGGAAGCCAGCCGGCAGGCCGAACTGCGCGCCCGCGGCTTCGTCTCGCCCAGCCGCGAGGAAAGCGCCCGCACCGACGCCGAGGTCCGCCGGGCTGCCTGCGCCACAGCGCGGGCCGACATCGCCCAGGCCGAAGCGCGGCTCAAATCGACCCGCGTCGACCAGGGCCGGGTGGCCTTGTACGCCCCCTTTGCCGGCACGGTGGCCAAGATCGTCGGCGAACTGGGCGAATACTCGACGCCGTCACCGCCGGGCGTGCCGACACCGCCGGCAATCGACCTATTCGACGACGCCTGCCTCTACGTCAAGGCGCCGATGGACGAAGTCGATGCACCCAAGATCGCGGTCGGACAACCCGTGCGCATCACCCTCGATGCGCTGCCCGGCAAGGTGCTGGCCGGGACCGTGCGGCGTGTTGCCCCCTACGTCTCGGCCGTGGAAAAGCAGGCGCGCACCGTCGACATTGAAGTCGATTTCGCCAAACCGGACGAAGCCGCCGGCCTGCTGGTCGGCTACAGCGCCGATGTCGAGATCATCCTGGCGACCCGGGAAAACGTCCTGCGCATTCCGACCGCGGCAATTCTGGAAGGCGGCAAGGTGCTGCTGCTGGAAGACGGCAAGCTGGTCGAACGCAGCATCAAGGCCGGGCTCGCCAACTGGGAACACACCGAGATCAGCGAAGGCCTGCAGGCCGGCGAACGCATCGTCACCTCGCTCGAACGCACGGGCGTCGTCGCCGGCGCCAAGGCGACGGAAGAACAAGCGGCACGCTGAATGGCACTGATCGAACTGTCCGGGATCGAACGCCGGTTCCAGCTCGGCGACACCACGGTACGAGCGCTGGCCGGCCTCGACCTGAGCATCTCGGCCGGCGAATACGTCGCCGTGATGGGTCCGTCCGGCTCGGGCAAATCGACGCTGCTCAACCTGCTCGGCCTGCTCGACCGCCCCAATGCCGGCAGCTACCGGCTGGAAGGGCGCGACGTGACGACCCTGAGCGCCGACGAACAGGCGCAGGTGCGCAGTACGCGCATCGGCTTCGTCTTCCAGAGTTTTCATCTGGTGCCACGCCTGACCGCCGCCGAAAACATCGCCCTGCCGATGATGCTGGCCGGCATCGCACGCAGCGAGCGCGACCGCCGGGTCACCGAGGCACTGAAGAACTTCGGCCTGGACCAGCGCGCCGAGCACAAGCCGGACCAACTCTCCGGCGGCCAGCGTCAGCGCGTCGCCATCGCCCGGGCGACGATCATGCAGCCGGCGCTGATCCTCGCCGACGAACCGACCGGCAACCTCGACCGGCACACCGGCGAGGAAGTGGTCAATCTGCTCGAAGCCCTGAACGCCAGCGGCGTCACCCTGGTCATCGTGACCCACGACCCGCAGATGGGCGAACGCGCCCGCCGCCAGCTGGTCATGGAAGACGGGCGCCTCAAGCACGACAGCGCCGCGCATGCGCCTGCCTGACATCCTGCGTTTCGCCCGCGACGCCGCCACCGGCTACCCGGTGCGCACAGCGCTGTCGGTGCTGGCGATGGCCATCGGCGTCGCCGCCGTGGTGCTGCTGACGGCACTCGGCGACGGTGCCCGACGTTACGTCGTCGGCCAGTTCTCGTCGCTCGGCAGCAACCTCGTCATCATCCTGCCCGGGCGCACCGGCACCGGCGGCTTCAACCCGGCGACGGCGATCACCAATACGCCACGCGACCTGACCATTGACGACGCCGGTGCCCTCCGCCGCGCGCCGGCCGTGCACCGCGTCGCCCCGCTCGCCGTCGGCACCTCGGAAATCAACTTCGGCGGCCGGCTGCGCGAAGTCATGGTCGCCGGCACCACGCGCGACTATTTCGCCATCCGCGATTTCGACCTCGCCCAGGGTGACGCGCTGCCCGAGGAAGACTGGAACCGCGGCTCGGCGGTCGCGGTGATCGGCGCCACCATCCGCGCCGAACTGTTCGGCAGCGCGCCGGCGGTCGGCCAGTTGGTGCGCATCGGCGACCGGCGCGTGCGCATCGTCGGCGTCCTCAAGTCGACCGGCCAGGGGCTGGGCATGAATACCGACGAACTGGTCATCGTCCCGGTCGCCTTCGCCCAGGCAATGTTCAACAGCAACACGCTGTTCCGCGTACTGGTCGAGGCGCGCAGCCGCGACGCCATTCCGCAGGCGCGCGACCAGACACTGACGATCCTGACCCAGCGCCATCGCGGCGAGGAAGATGTCACGGTGATCACCCAGGATGCCGTCCTGGCCACCTTCGACAAGCTGCTCGGCGCGCTGACGCTGGCCGTCGCCGGCATTGCCGCGATCAGCCTGGCGGTGGCCGGCATTCTGGTGATGAACGTGATGCTCGTCGCGGTGACACAGCGCACCGGCGAAATCGGCCTGCTCAAGGCGCTCGGCGCGCCGGCGCGAACCATCCGCCTGGCTTTCCTGACTGAAGCGGCGATGCTGTCGGCGGTCGGCGCCCTCCTTGGTTACTTGCTCGGCCAGCTAGGCGCCTTTGCCCTGCGTCAGATCTTCCCGATCTTTCCCGCCTACCCGCCCCACTGGGCGGTGATCGCCGGCCTGTCCACCGCCATCGGCACCGGCCTGCTGTTCGGCTTCCTGCCGGCGCGGCGCGCCGCCCGGCTCGATCCGGCGCAGGCGCTGATGAAGCACTGAGCATGGATCTCCGCGACGCCATCCGCCTTGCCGCCCGCGCCGTCACCGCGCAGCGCCTACGCAGCTTCCTGACGCTGCTCGGCATCGCCGTCGGCATTGCCTCGGTGATCCTGCTCACCTCGATCGGCGAGGGCATCCATCGCTATGTACTGGGCGAATTCAGCCAGTTCGGCACCAACGTCGTGACCATCGCCCCGGGCAAAACGAAAACCGGCGGCGCCCCCTCCGGCCTGCCGTCGAGCGCCCGCCCGCTGACGCTGGAGGATGCGCAATCGCTGGCCCGCCTGCCGCATGTCGTCGCGGTGACGCCGAACATCAAGGGCAATGCCGAAATCCAGGGCAACGGGCGCACCCGACGCACGCTGATCTCCGGCGTCAGCGCCGATTCCGCCGCCGCCTTCCGCCTGGCCGCACGCAGCGGCCAGTACCTGCCCGCCGACGATGCCGGCAATGCGCGTGCCTTCGTCGTCCTCGGCGCCAAGCTGAAGGAAGAACTGTTCGGCGCCGACAACGCGCTCGGCCAGCGCATCCGCATCGGTGGCCTGCAGTTCCGCGTGATCGGCATCATGGAAGCCAAGGGCCAGTTCCTCGGCATCGACCTCGACGACACCGCCTTCATCCCCGCCGCCCGCGCCCAGGAACTGTTCAATCGCGAGGGCGTGGACGAAATCAATGTCGCCGTCGCCGAGAACGCCCCGTCGGCGGCGGTCGCCAGCCAGATCCGCCGGCACCTGATCGAACGCCACGGCCGCGAGGACTTCACCATCGTCACCCAGGAAGAAATGCTGAAGACGCTGTCCAACATCCTCAACGTGCTGACCCTGGCCGTCGGCGCGCTCGGCGGCATTTCGCTGCTGGTCGGCGGCGTCGGCATCGTCACCATCATGACCATCGCCGTCACCGAGCGAACCGGCGAAATCGGCCTGCTGGTCGCCCTCGGCGCCCGCCGGCGCACCATCCTCGGGCTGTTTCTCGGCGAAGCCATCGCCCTCTCGGCGCTGGGCGGAGCGCTCGGCTTGCTGCTCGGCATCGGCCTGGCGCAGCTGATCCACCTGCTGGTGCCGGCGCTGCCGGTGCACACGCCGCTCAGTTTCGTCCTGCTCGCCGAGGGTATCGCCATCGCCATCGGCCTCGCCGCCGGCGTGCTGCCCGCCCGGCGCGCTGCCGGACTCGATCCGGTTGAAGCCCTGCGCACCGAGTGACAGCCATACGCTGACGTATGTTAGAGTTTATTTTTCTGCCGCAACCACTTCGATAAAGAATCAGGAGTCACAGCATGACCTATCACATCGACCAACTGCACCCCGGCATGTCCGCGAGCACTTCCAAGACCGTGACCGAAGCCGACATCATCCTGTTCGCCGGCATCTCGACCGACGTCAATCCGGCCCACCTCGACGAGGAATACTGCAAGGGCACGATGTTCGGCACCCGCATCGCGCACGGCATGCTGTCGGCCGGCTTCATCTCGGCGACGCTGGCCAACAAGCTGCCCGGGCCCGGCACCATCTACCTGTCGCAGACGCTGAAGTTCAAGGCCCCGGTCAAGCCGGGCGACACCGTTACCGCCACGGTCACCGTGCGCGAGGTCAACACCGCCAAGAACCGCGTCATCCTCGACACCGTGTGCACGGTTGCCGGCAAGACCGTGATCGAAGGCGAATGCCTGATGATGCCGCCGGTGCGTAGCGCCGCACCGACCGGCACCGTCTGAGCTGACAGCCGACTCGTTCAAAGCAAAAAACGCCGGCAAATTGCCGGCGTTTTCGTTGCTGTGCCTTATGTGCTGAAAAGCTTAAAACGCTTCGTCAGCGCGCAGGAAACGCCACTGCCCCATGGGCAGGTCGCCGAGGCGGATGCGGCCGATGCGCACACGCTTCAGGCCGACCACCTTGAGACCGACCAGTTCGCACATGCGACGGATCTGGCGCTTCTTGCCTTCCTTGAGGATGAAGTGCAGCTGGTCCTCGTTCAATTGCTTGACCCAGGCCGGCTTCAACGGCTTGCCGTCAAGTTCCAGGCCGTGGCGCAGCAGTTCGAGGCCGCCCTTGATCATCTCGCCGGAGACGCGCACCAGGTATTCCTTCTCGGCATCGCTGTCCTCGCCGATCAGACGCTTGGCGACACGACCGTCACTGGTCAGCACCAGCAGGCCGGTCGAATCGACGTCGAGCCGGCCGGCCGGCGCCAGGCCGCGCAGCATCCACGGCTTGAACTCGGGACCGCCCGATTGCGGCACCTGGTTTTCTGCGGTGATCAGCGTCACCGCCGGAATGCAGCCCGGCTCAGGCTGACCGGAAACATAACCGACCGGCTTGTGCAGCAGGATGGTGACCGCCTTGGCCTGATCCTTCTTGGCCTCGGTCGAGACTTCGATGCGCGCATCCGGATCGATGCGCGAACCGAGTTCGCTGACCTGCTCGCCATTGACGAAAACCCAGCCGCGCTCGATCCACAGATCGGCCTCGCGCCGAGAGCACATGCCGCGTTCGGACATCACCTTGGACAAGCGCGTCCCTTCGGGTGGCGGGCCGGAGCGGACCACCGGCGCCGCCGCCTTTTTCACCGGCCGGGCCGCCGGACGCTCAACCGGCGCCGCAGCCGCCATCGGCTTGCGTACCGGCGAACCGCCGCGCAAGGGCGTGCGTCTTCCGGGTGCCTCGGAGCGCAGGCCAGCCTTCACGCCCAAGGTACCGGCCGGCTTGGTTTTCACCTCTGCCTTGACCTCCAGGTCGGCCGTACCCTCATCCGCTGGCCGCTTGTCGGCCTCCGGGCGTTCCGGCGTTTTGGCCGGCCGTGCTCGCGCCGGTACGGATTTTTCCGGGACAGGCGGTTCCGCTTTCTCGGCGGCAGGCGCGGCCGAACCGGCCGGCTGGCGCCACTTGGCCCAGGGATCGTCAGCCTGGGTCATTGCAGATCGAGGAGTTCGACCTCGAAGACCAGCGTTGCATTCGGCGGGATGACGCCGCCAGCGCCACGGGCGCCGTAACCGAGGTGAGCCGGGATGGTCAGCTTGCGGGTGCCGCCGATCTTCATGCCCTGGACGCCTTCGTCCCAGCCCTTGATGACATGGCCCTGGCCGAGCGGAAACTGGAAGGGGTCGTTGCGATCCTTGCTCGAATCGAACTTGCTGCCGTCGGTCAGCCAGCCGGTGTAGTGCACGGTGACGAAAGCGCCGGCGGCGGCGACAGCACCGCTGCCTTCAACGGTGTCTTCGTAGATCAGGCCGGAGGCCGTGGTGATTTCAGCCATGAGATGCTCCTTTGCGAAAGGCCGAAATTCTAGCACAAGCCCTTGAAAGGCTTTGACTTTCATAAACTTCTACGTATAATGCGCGGTTCTTTGTAGCACCCTTTAGATTTATTTTCGGAGTCCAACCCATGTATGCGGTCATAAAAACCGGCGGCAAGCAGTATCGCGTTTCCGCTGGCCAAAAACTCAAAGTAGAACAGATACCGGCAGACGTTGGCGCAGAAGTTACCCTTGACCAGATCCTCATGGTAGGCGAAGGCGAATCGGTAAAGATCGGCGCCCCCTTCCTTGCTGGCGCCACCGTCAAGTGCACCGTGGTTTCCCACGGCCGCCACGACAAGGTCAAGATCTTCAAGATGCGCCGTCGCAAGCACTACCAGAAGCGTCAGGGCCATCGTCAGAACTACACCGAACTGCGCATCGACACGATCGCTGCCTGAGTTCAGAGAAGGAGCTAGCAAATGGCACACAAAAAAGCAGGCGGCAGTTCGCGTAACGGCCGCGACTCACAGGCACAACGACTCGGCGTCAAGCGCTACGGCGGTCAATTCGTTCTCGCCGGCAACATCATCGTTCGCCAGCGCGGTACCGAATTCCACGCCGGTGAAAACGTCGGCATGGGCAAGGACCACACCCTGTTCGCGCTGAAGGATGGCACCATCCAGTTCGCCATCAAGGGCGAAAAGAAGCGCCGCACGGTCACCATCGTTCCGGCTGCCGAATAATTCGGACCGGCGGAACCCAGAAGCCCTATCCGCCGGATAGGGCTTTTTAATTTTCAGAGGCGGAAAGCATGAAGTTCATTGACGAAGCAAAGATCTACGTTAAAGCCGGCGACGGCGGCAACGGCATCGCCACCTTCCGCCGCGAAAAATACATCCCGATGGGTGGCCCCAACGGCGGCGATGGCGGTCGTGGCGGCAGCGTCTACGTAATCGCCGACCGCAACATCAACACCCTGGTCGATTACCGCTATACCCGCAAGTTCCTCGGCCAGCGCGGCGAGAACGGCGGCAGCGCCGACTGCTACGGCAAGGGCGGCGATGACATCTTCCTGCGCATGCCGGTCGGCACCGTGGTCACCGACCTGAACACCGGCGAAATCCTCGCCGACCTCGACGTTCACGACAAGAAGGTCCTGCTCGCCAAGGGCGGCAAGGGCGGCCTCGGCAACACCCATTTCAAGTCGTCGACCAACCGCGCGCCGCGCCAATGCACCAAGGGCGATCCCGGTGAGGAATTCGAGGTCAGCCTCGAACTGCGCGTACTCGCCGACGTCGGCCTGCTCGGCCTGCCCAACGCCGGCAAGAGCACGCTGATCCGCGCCGTCTCGTCGGCCCGCCCAAAGGTCGCCGACTACCCGTTCACCACGCTGCACCCGAATCTCGGCGTGGTCCGCGTCGGCGCCGAGAAAAGCTTCGTCATGGCTGACGTGCCCGGACTCATCGAAGGTGCCGCCGACGGCGCCGGCCTCGGCATCCGCTTCCTCAAGCACCTGCAGCGCACGCGCATCCTGCTGCACCTGGTCGACATCGCACCGATCGATCCCGATGCCGACCCGGTCAAGGACGCCAAGGCCATCGTCGGCGAATTGGTCAAGCACGACCCGGCGCTGGCCGACAAGCCGCGCTGGCTGGTCCTCAACAAGCTCGACCTGATTCCCGAGGAAGACCGCGAAAAGGCGGTCAAGGATTTCCTCAAGGCCTACAAGAAGGCAACCAAGTACGACGGCCCGGTGTTCCCGATCACCGCCATCACCGGCGACGGCACCAAGCCGCTGATCTACGCGATCCAGGAAGCCCTCGAACAGATGGCCCGCCCGGAAATCGCCGACGACGACGAAGACACGCCTGCCGAGGAACAATGAGCCGCAGCCGCCTCGCTTCTGCCAAACGCCTGGTCGTCAAGGTCGGCTCGGCACTCGTCACCAGCAACGGCAACGGCCTCGACCTCGCCGCCATCGACAGTTGGGCGCGCCAGATCGCCGCGCTGCGCGAACAAGGACGCGAGGTCATCCTCGTCTCCTCCGGCGCCGTCGCCTGCGGTGTCCAGCGCCTGGGCTGGGGCCGCCGGCCGAAGACCGTGCATGAAAAACAGGCCGCTGCCGCCGTCGGCCAGGCCGGCCTGGTCGAAGTCTACGAAGCCGCCTTCAGCAAGCACGGCCTGCACACCGCGCAGATCCTGCTCACCCACGACGACCTCGCCGACCGCAAGCGCTACCTGAACGCCCGCGCCACCCTGAACACCCTGCTCGGCCTCGGCGTCATCCCGATCATCAACGAAAACGACACGGTGATCACCGACGAAATCAAGTTCGGCGACAACGATACGCTGGGCGCCCTGGTCGCCAACCTGCTCGAAGCCGACGCCCTGATCATCCTCACCGACCAGAAGGGCCTGTACACGGCCGACCCGCGCAAGGATCCGGCGGCGACGCTGATCCAGGAGGCCAGCGCCGGCGACCCCACGCTCGAAGCCATGGCCGGTGGCGCCGGTAGCCGCGTCGGCACCGGCGGCATGATCACCAAGGTCATCGCCGCCAAACGCGCAGCACGCAGCGGCGCCGACACCGTCATCGCCAGCGGCCACGAAAACGATCCCATCCTGCGCCTGGCCACCGGCGAGGCACTGGGCACCCTGCTCGTCGCCCAGACGCCGCCCCTGGCCGCACGCAAGCAATGGCTGGCCGACCACCTGCAGCTTGCCGGCCGCCTCGTACTCGACGACGGCGCCGTCAAGGCCTTGAAATCCGGGAAAAGCCTGCTACCGGTCGGCGTCTCGGCCGTTGACGGCGAATTCGAGCGCGGCGCTGCGGTTGCCTGCATCGCCCCCGATGGCCACGAGATCGCCCGCGGCCTGGCCAACTATGGCAGCGGCGAAGCCCGCCTGATCGCCCGCAAGGCGACTCATGAAATCGACGGCATCCTCGGCTACATCGACGAACCGGAAATGATCCACCGGGATAATCTGATCCTGGTCTGAAATCAGGCTGACAACAAAAAACCACGCCAACATGAGCGTGGTTTTTTATTGCCCCGGTCCCGGGTTCGAAGCTTTGATAAGCCCCAATAGAAAACGGTCACCCCGAAGAGTGACCGCTTTCAGTTTTCTAAAACTAGCTAGGCTAGATTAGAAGGTGTGACGCAGACCAACCACAGCACCGCGGCTCTTGCCACCAGCTGCCGGGGTCAAGACACCGGCGTTGGCCAGGTTATCGTTGGAGGTGCTGTTGTAGCCAGCGTAAGCGGTGGTGCGCTTGGACAGGCCGTAGGTGTAAGCAACGGTCCAGGACTTGGAGTCGCTACGAGCGGCGTCACGAGCAGCCTTACCGTAGGCAGCGTGGACATTGCCCTTACCAACCGGAACGACAACGCCCAGTTGATAGATCTTGTCCTTGTCGTTCTGAACGTTGGTGGTGTCCATGGTCTGGTAGCTACCCAGAACCTTGACGACGCCGAAGTCGTAAGAAGCGCCGACCATGTGTTCTTTCTGGTCGTTGAACTGAGCACCGGCAACGTTGTTGGCACCAACGTTACCAACCTTGTGGTAGACGTAGCTGACAGCAACCGGACCGTTGGCGTAGTTCAGACCCAGACCAATCACGCTTTCCCGTTCAGTGTTGTCAACGGTTTCTTCACCGAAACCGTAAGCAGCAACAGCGGAGAAGCCGGAGAAGGTCGGCGAGATGTAAGCAGCGGCGTTGTTCACACGACCAGCGTTGGACGGAGCGATGGTGGCGCCTTGGTCAGCAGCCAGGATGGCTTGCGGGGAGATGGCAGCGGAAGCCAGGGCATCGAACTTGCCGATGTAGTAACCCGGGGTCTGCAGACGACCGGCGACGACGGTACCGAAACCACCGGCCAGACCGACGAAGGACTGACGGGTATTAGTCAGGCCATTGCCACGAGCATCACCAGCGGTAGCAGCACCGTTGATAGCCGCGGTGTTAGGAGCATTCGAGTCAAGGTTGAAAGCCAGTTCGTATTCGAACACAGCCTTCAGGCCATTGCCCAGGTCTTCCGTACCACGGAAGCCAACGCGGGAACCCGACAGGCCGCCGGACTGGATGCCGCTCAGACCATCGGTGCCTTTGGCAGAGAAGTTGCCGTAGTAGGCATCAGCAACACCGTAAACGGTAACGTTGGTTTGCGCGAAAGCAGCGGTAGAAGCCAGGCCAGCGATGGCCAGAGCGATAATCTTCTTTTGCATCAGAAAATCTCCTTAGTGGTTAGTTTTTAACCAGCCTTTCGGGCTGGTTAAGCTTTACCTCTCGGATCGAGAAGTTGTGAAGCATTGTGCTAGCCGCATGTGACAGCGGCAAGACTTAATCCAGCAGCGGGACGAGACATTGTGGCGACTGTTGCATCAACGCAACAACACGTCACCGGAACAGGCGTGCCAGCTCTTCTCCCGGCTCATCCGCACGCATAAAGGCTTCGCCGACGAGGAAGGCGTTGACCGCGTGTTCGCGCATCAGGGCGACATCTTCCGGCTTCAGGATGCCGCTTTCGGTGACCACGATGCGCGCCTGGGGAATCCGCGCCAGCAGGCCGAGGGTGGTGTCGAGGGTGACATCGAAGGTGCGCAGGTTGCGGTTGTTGATGCCGAGCAGCGGCGTCTGCAACTGCAGCGCGGCGTCGAGTTCCTCGCCGTTGTGCACTTCGACCAGCACGGCCATGCCGTAGCTCATGGCCTGGCGCTCCAGCGCCTGCATTTCCGGCAGGCTGAGTGCGGCGGCGATAAGCAGGATGGCGTCGGCGCCCATGGCACGGGCTTCGGCGACCTGCCAGGCATCGACGATGAAGTCCTTGCGCAGCACCGGCAGGCTGCAGGCGGCGCGGGCGGCCTGCAGGTATTCGGGGGCACCCTGGAAATACTGACGGTCGGTCAGCACCGACAGGCAGGCGGCACCGTGAGCGGCGTAGCTGCGGGCGATGTCGGCCGGGCGGAAATCGGCGCGGATGACACCCTTGGACGGGCTGGCCTTCTTGATTTCGGCAATCACGGCAGCTTGGCCGCAGGCGAGCTTGGCGCGGATGGCACCAACGAAATCGCGCGGCGCGGCTTGTTGCGCGGCTTCGGCCTCAAGTGAGGCAAGGGATTTGACGGCCAGACCGGCGGCGATTTCCTCGCGCTTGGTGGCGATGATCTTGTTCAGGATGTCGCTCATGCGGCCCCCAGGCGTTGCGTGCATTCGACGAACTGCGCCAGTTTCGCGCGCGCGGCGCCACTGGCGATGGCTTCGCGCGCCTTGGCGATGCCGTCACCGATGCTGGCGGCGGCGTTGGCGACATAAAGCGCAGCACCGGCGTTGAGGCAGACGATCTCACGGGCGGCACCCGGCTGATTGTCGAGGGCGGCGAGCATCATCGCCTTCGACTCGTCGGCGCTGCCGACGCGCAGGTTCCTGAGCGACATCATCTGCAAGCCGAAGTCTTCCGGGTGCACTTCGTATTCGCGGACTTCGCCGTCCTTCAACTCACCGATCAGCGTCGTCGCGCCGAGCGAGATTTCGTCGAGGTTGTCCTTGCCGTGCACGACCAGCACGCGCTCGGCACCGAGGCGCTGCATGACGCGGACCTGGATGCCGACCAGGTCGGGATGAAAGACGCCCATCAGCGTGTTCGGGGCGGCGGCCGGGTTGGTCAGCGGGCCGAGGATGTTGAAGATGGTACGCACGCCCATTTCGCGGCGGACCGGCGCGACATGCTTCATCGCGCTGTGATGGTTGGGCGCGAACATGAAGCCGATGCCGCACTGCTCGATGCAGGCAGCAACCTTTTCCGGCGTCAGATTGATGTTGGCACCAAGCGCCTCGAGCACGTCGGCACTGCCCGAACTCGACGAGACACTGCGCCCGCCGTGCTTGGCGACCTTGGCACCGGCAGCGGCGGCGACGAAGATCGAGGTGGTGGAGATATTGAAGCTGTGCGCGGCGTCACCGCCGGTGCCGACGATATCGACGAAGTGCTTGTCGTAGGGCACCTTGACCGGCGTCGCCAGCTCGCGCATGACGCTGGCGGCGGCGGCGATCTCGCCGATGGTTTCCTTCTTGACGCGCAGTCCGGTGACGATGGCGGCGATCATCACCGGCGAGACTTCGCCGCTCATGATCTGGCGCATCAGCGAGACCATTTCGTCGTGGAAGATTTCGCGATGCTCGATGACGCGCTGGAGGGCGGCTTGCGGGGTCATGGGCGATGCTCCTCGAGGAAGTTGTTCAACAGATCGTGACCGCGTTCGGTCAGGATCGATTCCGGGTGGAACTGGACGCCTTCGACGGCCAGCGTCTTGTGACGTACGCCCATGATCTCGCCGTCCTCGGTCCACGCCGTGATGTCCAGACAATCGGGCAGGCTGGCCCGCTCGATGGCCAGCGAGTGGTAGCGGGTGCAGGTCAGCGGATTGGGCAGGTTGCGGAAGACGCCCTCGTTCTTGTGGTGCACCGGCGACACCTTGCCGTGCATCAGCGTCCTGGCGTGCACGATGCGCCCGCCGAAGGCTTCGCCAATCGACTGGTGGCCGAGGCAGACGCCGAGCAGCGGAATCTTGCCGGCGAACTCCTTGATCGCCGCCAGCGACACCCCGGCCTGCGCCGGCGCGCAAGGGCCGGGCGAAATGACCAGGTAGTCGGGCCTGACACGGGCAATCTCGGCCAGCGTGATGGCGTCGTTGCGGAAGACTTTCACCTCCTGGCCGAGTTCGCCGAAATACTGGACCAGGTTGTAGGTGAAGCTGTCGTAGTTGTCGATCATCAATAACATGGCTGCTCCCTCAATCCATCCGCGTGTTCAGGCCCTGCTCGGCCAGTTCGGCGGCGCGCAGCACGGCGCGCGCCTTGTTCCGGGTTTCTTCCCATTCGGAATGCGGATCGGAGTCGGCGACGATGCCGGCGCCGGCCTGGACGTGCAGCTTGCCGTCCTTGACCACGGCGATGCGGATGGCGATGGCCAGGTCCATGTCGCCGTTGAAGCCGAGATAGCCGACCGAACCGGCGTAGATACCGCGCTTGACCGGTTCCAGTTCGTCGATGATTTCCATTGCCCGCACCTTGGGCGCGCCGGAGACGGTGCCGGCCGGGAACGTGGCTTTCAGTACGTCGACCGCATCCAGCCCTTTTTCCAGCCGGCCTTCGACGTTGGAGACGATGTGCATCACATGCGAGTAGCGTTCGATGACCATGCGCTCGGTCAGCTTGACGCTGCCGATCTTGGCCACCCGGCCACAGTCATTGCGGCCGAGGTCGAGCAACTGGGTGTGTTCGGCCAGCTCCTTGGCGTCCGACAGCAGGTCTTCGGCCAGTGCCGCATCCTCTTCCGGCGAGGCACCGCGCTTGCGGGTGCCGGCGATCGGACGCACGGTGACGCGGTCGCCTTCGAGGCGGACCAGGATTTCCGGCGAGGCGCCGACGACATGGTAGTCCTCGAAGTCGAAATAGAACATGTAGGGCGACGGGTTGAGGCTGCGCAGCGTCCGGTACAGCGCCAGCGGGCTGGCGTGGAAGGGCTTGGTCATGCGCTGCGACAGCACCACCTGCATGATGTCGCCTTCGGTGATGTAGTCCTTGGCCTTCTTCACCGCCTGTTTGAAGGCGGCTTCGCCGAACACCGATACCGCCGGCTCGGAACGGGCCGGCGCTTCGCTCGGAATGACCGCCGGCTGGCGCAGCTTGCCCAGCAATTCCTTGAGCCGGGCGCGCGCCTTCTGGTAGGCACCGGGGAAACCGGGCTCGGCATAGACGATCAGCGTCAGCTTGCCGGACAGGTTGTCGACGACGGCGATTTCCTCGGACAGCAGCAGCTGGATGTCAGGCGTGCCGATTTCGTCCGGACGCTGGGTCCTGGTCAGCTTGGTTTCGATGTAGCGGATCGTGTCATAGCCGAAGCAGCCGACCAGTCCGCCGAGGAAGCGTGGCAGGCCGGTCGCCTCGGGCGCCCGGAATCGCTTCATGTAGCCGTCGATGAAATCGAGCGGGTTGGCGTCGTGTTCGCGCTCGGCGATGCGGTTGCCGGTGAGAACCAGCACCTCGTGGCCCTGGACGACGATGCGCGTCGACGCGGCCAGGCCGATGATGGAATAGCGGCCGAAGCGTTCGCCGCCCTGCACCGATTCGAGCAGGTAAGTGAACGGCCCGTTGGCCAGCTTCAGGTAGATCGACAGCGGCGTGTCGAGATCGGCAAACGTTTCCAGCGTGACGGGAATACGGTTGTAGCCTTGCGCGGCGAGCGCATTGAATTCGGTTTCGGTCATGGAATACCTCGGGTACGACAACGATGACGGGGTGCTGCAACTGGGTGCGCCGACAGACTCGGCGCCAGACGGGCGAGAGATTATGGACGCCAGGGGCGCCAACGAAGCTCGATGATCCAGTTGCGGGAAGCGGTCATTTGTCGTGAGGTGTAGAGAAGTCCCGGCCGGAGGCGACGGGTGGAACGCAGTCTAGCGCATGCGCTTTACCGCTGTCCACCCGGTCTCGCCTCAGACTTTGGCCAGTTCGCTGCGCAGGGCACCGATGATCGAGTCGTAACGGTGCGCGTCGCTGTCCCTGCCGGCGCCATAGACAGCCGAACCGGCAACGAAGGCATCGACCCCGGAACGAGCGATTTCGGCGATGTTGCCGGTATTGACCCCACCGTCGATCTCGAGGCGGATGCGCCGGCCGCTGTCGCGTTCGTAGGCATCGAGTTTGGCCCGCGCCGCACGCGCCTTGGCCAGCGTGCCGGGGATGAACTTCTGGCCACCGAAGCCGGGGTTGACGCTCATCAGCAGGACGACGTCCAACTTGTCCATGACGTAGTCCATGTAATCCAGCGGCGTTGCCGGGTTGAAAACCAGGCCGGCCTGACAGCCGGCATCGCGGATCAGCGACAGCGTGCGGTCGATGTGCTCGGAGGCTTCCGGGTGGAAGGTGATGATGTTGGCGCCGGCTTTGGCGAAATCGGGAACGATGCGATCGACCGGCTTGACCATCAGGTGCACGTCGATCGGCGCGTCGGTACAGGGCCGGATCGCCTCGCAGACGAGTGGTCCGATGGTCAGGTTGGGAACATAATGGTTGTCCATCACGTCGAAGTGAATCCAGTCGGCGCCGGAGGCGATGACGTTGGCCACTTCCTCGCCCAGTTTGGCGAAATTGGCGGACAGAATGCTCGGCGCGATGACAAAATCCCTGGCTGACATGATGGTTTTCCGAAAACAAGAGGCGAAATTATCCCATGACCGACCCCGACAAGTACCAGATTGAAATCATCCCGACCCCGCAATTCATCCCGGAACAATCGGACCCGGAAGAAAACCGCTACGTCTTCGCCTACACGATATCGATCCGCAACGTCGGCAGCGTGCCGGCGCAACTGGTGTCGCGGCACTGGATCATCACCGACGCCAACAACCAGGTTCAGGAAGTCCGCGGCCTGGGTGTGATCGGCAAGCAGCCGCTACTGCAACCGGGCGAGCGTTTCGAGTACACCAGCGGCTCGTCGTTGACGACACCGGTCGGGACGATGCGCGGCACTTACCAGATGGTGGCCGAGGACGGCACGCATTTCAATGCCGAGATTCCGGAGTTCGTTCTGGCCATTCCGCGCGCGCTGCACTGAATGGGACTGCAGCACAGTTACTGGCTGATTGCGCCGTTCTACGACCTGGCCATCGAACGGACGACACGCTCGCCGCGCCAGCGCAGCCTGGCCGCGCTGCCGGCGACGCCGGGCAGGGTTCTGCTGGCCGGCGTCGGCACCGGCCTCGATCTGCCGCACCTGCCGGCACAGCATCGCTACGTCGGCGTCGACCTGACCGGCGCGATGCTCAGACGCAGCCTGCCGCGCGCCCGGCATCTGGATTTCACCGCTGTCCAGGGTGACATGCACCGGCTGCCGTTTCCCGATGGCAGTTTCGATGCCGTGATCGCCCACCTGATCCTGGCGGTCGTCCCGCAACCGGCGCTGTGCCTGGCGGAAATTTCACGGGTTCTGAAGCCCGGCGGCGAGGCCCTGATCCTCGACAAATTCCTGCGTCGACAGCAGAAGGCACCGCTGCGGCGCCTGCTCAATCCCTTAGCGCGGCGTATCGCTACCCGGCTCGACGTGGTTTTCGAGGACCTGCTCGACGGCGAGCCCGGCCTCGCCCTGCGCGAGGACAGCCCGGCCCTCGCCGGCGGCTGGTTCCGGCGTATCCGCCTGGTCCGGCGCTGAGTCGTCGCCGAGGGCATCGGCGATCCAGGCCTGCAGCAGCGTCCAGGTAATGGCCAGGACGACCGGACCGACGAAGATGCCGATCAGGCCGAAGCCGAGCATGCCGCCGATGACGCCGGCGAAGATCAGCAGCAGCGGCAGGTCGGCGCCTCGCCGGATGAGCATCGGGCGCAAGAAGTTGTCGAGGCTGCCGACAATCACGCTCCATACGACCAGGAAGATCGCCCAGCCCGTGTCGCCGCTCCAGAACAGCCAGCCGGCGGCCGGCAGCAGGATCAGCACCGGCCCGACCTGGGCGATGCACAGCATCAGCATCAGGGCCGACAGCAAGGCGGCGAAAGGCACGCCGGCCACCGCCAGACCCACGCCACCGAGCACTGTCTGCACCAGCGCGGTCACGCCGACGCCGAGCGCCACCCCTCGGATCGCCTGACCGGCCAGGATCACCGAGTTTTCGCCGCGCACGCCGGCCAGGCGGCGGCCAAAACGGCGCACCAGCCGGGCGGCCGGCTCGCCGCCGGAATACATGATGGCGGCGATGGTGACGATCAGCAGGAACTGCACCAGCATGCCACCAAGACCGCCGACCTGAGCGAGCGCCCACTTTCCGGTATCGGCCGCATAGGGCGTG
Organism: uncultured Azonexus sp.; assembly: GCF_937982035.1. Taxonomy (NCBI): domain Bacteria; kingdom Pseudomonadati; phylum Pseudomonadota; class Betaproteobacteria; order Rhodocyclales; family Azonexaceae; genus Azonexus; species uncultured Azonexus sp. The sequence goes on along the minus strand of NZ_CALJNI010000016.1, from coordinate 73,668 downwards.
ACCTGAGCGATCAGACCATCGGTGCCGCCAGCGGCCAGTTGCGCCCATAGCGCAGCCAGCGTACCGCCGACCAGCGGCAGTTCGGCCAGCCAGTTCGGCAGCGGTGGCAGGCCGTTGGCGATCAGGTAATCGGCCGCGGCGCTCAAGGCATCGACATTGCCGGCAATGGTGTCGATCGCCAGCCACAACGGCAACACCAGCAACAACAGCATGGCCAGCGTCATCAGGGCGATGGCCAGCAGGCGCCGACCGCCGAGACGCGCTTCGAGCACCAGGAAGGCCGGCCAGGTGGCGACGACGATCATCGCCGCCCAAACGCCGGCGGCCAGAAAGGGTCTGAGCACCCACACCGACAGTCCGGCCAGCCCGACAACAAAGAAGATTGCCAGGGTGTTGCGGGTCAGGTCGCGGCGGATGTCGCGCATGGCTTACGAGCGGTAGTCAGCGTTGATCTTGACGTAGTCGTACGAGAAATCGCAGGTGTAAACCTTGGCCGCTGCGTTGCCGCGACCGAGCGCGACGCGCACGGTGATCTCGGCCTGCGCCATCACCCGGGCACCGTCGGCTTCCTGGTAGGCAGCGGCGCGGCCACCATTCTCGGCGACCAGCACATCGTCGAGCCAGACCTTGACGCCATCGACGTCGAGATCGGCAATACCGGCATACCCGACGGCGGCGAGGATGCGCCCGAGGTTGGGGTCGGAGGCGAAGAAGGCGGTCTTGACCAGCGGCGAGTGGCCGATGGCGTAGCCGACCTGGCGACATTCCTCGATTGTTTTGCCCCCCTCGACGGCGACCGTGATGAACTTGGTCGCGCCTTCGCCGTCGCGGACGATGGCCTGCGCCAGTTCGACCGACACAGCAATGATCGCGGCCTTGACCTCGGCCCAGCCGGCATCGCTTGCCGCTGCGAAGCTGGCGCCCGACTGGCCGGAGGCGATCATCACGTAGGAGTCGTTGGTCGAGGTGTCGCCATCGACGGTGATGCAGTTGAACGAGGCGTCGGCCGCTTCCTTGACCAGCTGGTCAAGCAGCGGCTGGGCAATGCCGGCATCGGTGGCGAGGAAGCCGAGCATGGTCGCCATGTTCGGCTTGATCATGCCGGCCCCCTTGGAAATGCCGGAAATCGTGACTTTCTTGCCGTTGACCGCAACCACGCGCGAAGCCGCCTTGGCCACCGTGTCGGTGGTCATGATGCCGTGCGCGGCGGCATGCCAGTTGTCGCCCTTGAGGTCAGCGAAAGCGGCCGGCAGGCCGGCCTTGATGCGGTCGACCGGTAGCGGCTCAAGGATCACGCCGGTGGAAAACGGCAGCACCTGTTCCGCCGCGACGCCGAGCAGTTCGCCGACCGCTTCGCAGGTCTGACGGGCGGTCTGGCGGCCGGGTTCGCCGGTGCCGGCGTTGGCGATGCCGGTATTGATCACCAGGGCGCGGATTTCCTTGCCCCCGGCGAGGTGCTGACGACACAACTGGACCGGTGCGGCGCAGAAGCGGTTCTGGGTGAACACGCCGGCTACCGTACAACCGGCATCAAGGGCGACCAGCGTCAGGTCGCGGCGGTTCTTCTTGCGGATTTCGGCTTCAGCGACGCCGAGACGGACACCGGCCACGGCGAACAGTTGATCGGCGGTCGGGGTAGCGTAATTGACGGGCATGGTAAGAGCTCCAACAGCATCAAGGCACCGCGTAGGGTGCCTTGAATCGGGGGGTTATCGAATGATCAGGAAAGCTTGCCGTGACATTGTTTGTATTTCTTGCCGGAACCGCAGGGACAGGGATCGTTGCGCCCAACCTTGGGGCCGTTGTGCACCGGTTGCGCCGGCTTTTCGTCCTCATCGGCCAGCGCCTCGTCGTAGCCTGCGTGTTGGTACTTGACGTTGCTGACGTCGGCGTGCGGCGCGGTTTCCTCGACATCTTCGGGCGAACGGATCTGCACGGTGAAGACGATGCGGGTAACTTCGCGGCGCACGGCGTCGAGCATGGCTTCGAACAGTTCGAAGGCCTCGCGCTTGTATTCCTGCTTCGGGTTCTTCTGCGCGTAGCCGCGCAGGTGAATGCCCTGACGCAGGTGGTCGAGCGCGGCCAGATGTTCGCGCCAGTGCATGTCCAGACTCTGCAGCATGACGTTGCGCTCGAACTGGTGGAAGGTCTCGGTCCCGACCAGTTCGACCTTGGCCGCATAGGCTTCGTCGGCACCCCGGGTGATGCGTTCGAGGATTTCCTCGTCGGACAGGGTCGGCTCGTCCTTGAACCATTGCGCAACCGGCGCACCGATCTGCATGTCGGCGGCCAGCGCACGCTCCAGGCCTTCCATGTCCCATTGCTCTTCGACCGACTCCTCGGGCACGTAGAGCCGGAAGATTTCACGCAGCACGCTGTGGCGCATGGCGCCGACGGTCTCGGAAATGTCGTCGGTTTCCAGCAGTTCGTTACGCTGCTGGTAGATGACCTTGCGCTGATCGTTAGCGACGTCGTCGTATTCGAGCAGTTGCTTGCGGATGTCGAAGTTGCGGGCTTCGACCTTGCGCTGCGCCGATTCCAGCGAACGGGTGACGAGCGGATGCTCGATCGCCTCGCCTTCCGGCATCTTCAGCTTGTCCATGATGCTGCGCAGACGCTCGCCGGCAAAAATGCGCAGCAGCGGATCGTCCAGGCACAGGTAGAAGCGCGACGAACCGGCATCGCCCTGACGACCGGCGCGACCGCGCAACTGGTTGTCGATGCGGCGCGATTCATGGCGTTCGGAACCGATGATGTGCAGACCGCCGGCAGCCAGCACCGCCTCGTGCACCTGCTGCCACTCGGCCTTCATTTCGGCGACCTTGGCGTCGCGTGCCTCGGGCGTCAGCGACTCATCGTTGCGCACGGCGTCGAGCTGCTTTTCGATATTGCCGCCGAGAACGATGTCGGTACCGCGACCGGCCATGTTGGTGGCGATGGTGATCATGCCCGGGCGACCGGCCTGGGCGACGATCTCGGCTTCGCGGGCGTGCTGCTTGGCGTTGAGCACCTGGTGCGACAGCTTTTCCTTGTCGAGCAGGGCCGACAGAAGCTCCGACGACTCGATCGAGGTCGTGCCGACCAGCACCGGCTGGCCGCGCTTGGCGCAGTCGCGGATGTCGGCGACGATGGCGGCGTTCTTCTCGTCCATGGTCTTGTAGACCAGGTCGTTCATGTCCTTGCGCGCCATCGGCCGGTTGGTCGGAATGACCACCGTTTCCAGCGCGTAGATCTGCTGGAATTCGTAGGCTTCGGTATCAGCCGTGCCGGTCATGCCGGCGAGCTTGCCGTACATGCGGAAGTAGTTCTGGAAAGTGATCGAGGCCAGCGTCTGGTTCTCGGCCTGAATCTGTACGCCTTCCTTGGCTTCGACCGCCTGGTGCAGGCCGTCCGACCAGCGGCGACCGGCCATCAGGCGACCGGTGAATTCGTCGACGATGATGACTTCGCCGTTCTGGACAACGTAGTGCTGATCCTTGTTGAACAGCGTCAGCGCACGCAGTGCCGCGTTCAGGTGGTGCATCAGCGTGATGTTGGCGGCGTCGTAGAGGCTGCTGCCTTCGGCCAGCATGCCGGCCTGGGCGAGCAGGACCTCGGCGCGTTCGTAACCGGATTCGTTGAGGTGCACCTGGTGCGCCTTCTCGTCCACCCAGTAGTCGCCCTCGCCCTTTTCTTCCATCGCCCGCGTCAGTTGCGGGACGATGTCCTTCATGCGCAGGTAGAGGTCGGTGTGGTCGTCGGCCTGGCCGGAAATGATCAGCGGCGTCCGCGCCTCGTCGATCAGGATCGAGTCCACTTCGTCGACGATGGCATAGCTGAGGCTGCGCTGGACGCGTTGTCCGGCGGCATAGACCATGTTGTCGCGCAGGTAGTCGAAGCCGAATTCGTTGTTGGTGCCGTAAGTGATGTCGGCAGCGTAAGCCGCCTGCTTCGCCTCGTGGTCCATCTGCGACAGGTTGATGCCGACCGAGAGCCCGAGGAAACGGTGCAGCCGGCCCATCCATTCCGCATCGCGACTGGCCAGGTAATCGTTGACCGTGATGACATGCACGCCCTTGCCGGAAATCGCGTTCAGGTAGGACGGCAGCGTGGCGACCAGGGTCTTGCCTTCGCCGGTGCGCATTTCGGCGATCTTGCCGTAGTGCAGGACCATGCCGCCGATCAGCTGAACATCGAAATGGCGCATGCCGAGCACCCGCTTGCTCGCTTCGCGAACCACGGCAAAGGCTTCGGGCAGCAGGTCGTCGAGGGACTCGCCATCGGCATGGCGCTTCCTGAATTCGTCGGTCTTGGCCTTGAGCTGGGTGTCGTCCAGTGCCGCCATCTGCGGCTCAAGCGCATTGATGCGCTTGACGGTCAGGGAATACTGCTTGATCAGCCGATCGTTGCGGCTGCCGAAAATCTTTTTGAGTAGGCCGGATATCATCGCGATGGAATAGGTTTATTGCGCAGACGTGAGCAATGGAGCCGGGATTCTAGCATGCCCGGCCGAGGTGTCGGGGCGCTTGCCGGCCATGGCCGGCAACCCGGATCAGCGTCGTTGCAACCGGGCGAAGTCCTCGCCCCGCTTTAGGAAAGTGGCCGGATTCTGCGGCACGCCGAGCATACGCACTTCAAAATGCAGATGCGGCCCGGTCGACCGACCGGTAGTCCCGACCGCACCGATCTTGTCTCCGCGTCGCACGATCTGCGACTCGACGACATCCATGGCCGACAGGTGGGCGTAGCGTGAAACCAGGCCATCGCCATGATCGACGTCGATCATGTTGCCGAACTCCTGATGATACGAAGCCGTCAGCACCACACCATCGGCGGCGGCAACCACCGGGGTTCCGGTCGGCGCGGCAAAATCCAGGCCGTCGTGACGCGAGCGCAGTCCGGCAAACGGGTCGTTGCGATAGCCGAAGCCCGAACCGAAAACCGCATTCTTGACCGGCAGCGTGGTCGGCATCAGGCGCTCTTCGACCCGTTTCTCCAGCAACTTGAACTCCATGAAGGCGAGATCGTCGGCCTGGCGGTCAACGGCCGTGGCCAGGCGCTCGATTTCCTGCTGCAGTTCGGTCGCCGACAAGGGCGCCGGCAGGAAAGGACCGCCCTGCCCCGGCTTTTCGGCGACATCGGCGGCCTTGGGCTTGATGCCGGCCAGATCGGAAACCCGGTCACCCAGGGTGTCGAGCTGCAACAGACGCCCCTGCAATTCGCCCAGACGGGTCGCCATCAGATTGAGGTTGTTGGTGATGTAATCGCGGGTCTGGCGGGTCTCCTGCTGCTGCACGGAAAGCAGGATATTCTCGACGATCGGCAGACGGAAATGCAGGGAAATGAACGAGAAGAATGCCGACGACAGGAACACCAGGACGAAGAAAACTGCGAGCGCGCCCAGCACATGCCGGGGCATAATGGTGATCGTACGCGCCGACTTGAGATGGCGTGAAACAACGATAATCTGCACGGATCCTCCTATGTACAAAGCGCCAGCGCATTACCTCGACGCCGATGCCGCAGTCGGCCGGGTCATGGCCCATGCCAGGCTGCTGATGAAGCTCTCCAGCCGATTCGACGAACTTGCCCCCGGTGCCCTGCGCCATGCTGCGCATGTCGCCAACTACAAATCGGGGAAACTGGTTATCCACGCCGAGAATGGCGCGGTCGCCGCGAAATTGCGCCAGATGAGCCGGCGACTTTGTGGCGAATTATCTTTAGAAGGCGCCGAGTGTAACGACATCGAAGTAAAAGTTCAACCTCGACAATCCTCATATCGATCAACAACTTCCACGATCAAGCCGCTTTCCGGGCGGGCCGCGGACAGTTTACGGGCCGTTGCCGAGACCATGCCGCCGGGCAAACTGCGCCAGGCGCTCGACACATTGTTGCAACGTTCGATCAGATCGGAATGATCGCCAGGCGCTCGACAAACATCAGCGCGAACACCAGCAGGGCAAAGACCAGCCCGTAACGGAACAGGCGCCAGCTGAACGAGAGATAGGCCCGATTCCCGGTAAAGACGTAAAGCAGGATGCCGGCACCGACGGCGATGACCAGGATGACCGCGAGCAGGCGCAGCATCCACATGGCCGGATCAGGCGGCCTGGGCCAGCCAGCGAGTGACGCCCTGCGGCGCCTTGGCGGACTCGGCGAAGCTGACCAGTTCCCAGGCGTCCTGTTGTTGCAGCAAGGCGCGCGCCAGTTGATTGTTCAGCGCATGGCCGCCTTTGTGCGACGAATACGCGGCAAGCAGCGGATGACCGAGCAGGTAGAGGTCGCCGACGGCGTCGAGGATCTTGTGCTTGACGAACTCGTCGCCGTAACGCAGCCCGTCCTGGTTGAGGACACGGAATTCGTCGAGGACGATCGCGTTCTCGAGCCCGCCGCCCAGCGCCAGTCCGTTCTCGCGCAGGTATTCGACTTCCTGCATGAACCCGAAGGTACGCGCCCGCGACACTTCGCGGACGTAGGACTGTTCGGCGAAATCGACCACGGCCTGTTGCGCCGACTTGTCGATGGCCGGGTGATTGAAGACGATGGAAAAACTCAGGCGATAGCCGTCGTAAGGCTCGAAACGCGCCCACTTGTCGCCGTCCTTGACCTCGATCGGGCGGGTGACGCGGATGAATTTCTTGGCCGCATTCTGCTCTTCGATGCCGGCCGACTGGATCAGGAACACGAAGGGCGCCGCCGAGCCGTCGAGAATGGGCACTTCCGGCGCATCGATGTCGATCCAGGCATTGTCGATGCCAAGGCCGCACAGCGCCGACATCAGGTGTTCGATGGTACCGACCTTGACCCCGTCGCGCTCCAGGCAGGAACACATGCGGGTGTCGCCGATCAGGACGGCCTGCGCGGGAATATCGACCGGCACAGGCAGATCAACGCGACGAAAGACGATTCCGGTATCCGGCGCAGCCGGCCGCAAGGTCAGGTTGACCTTGACACCGCCATGCAGGCCGACGCCCGAGGCATGGATCACAGTCTTCAGCGTGCGTTGCTTGAGCATTATTGTTTTAAGTCTTTGAATGATTGGGGAAGGCGGCGCATTTTAACACAATGCGCCGCCGCCCTTTTTCAGAGAGAGTTTTTGTTACCGATCAATCGGCCTGCTTTCTCAGGAAGGCCGGGATGTCGTAACGATCAACACCGCTGTTGGCCAGCGCCTCGACGGTGACGTTGCGCTTGCGCACCACGGCCGGAACGTCGGCGATCTGGTTGTAGTCGATGGCCGGGCCGCTGTTGAAGGCGACCGCGTCATGGGTACCGGTGGCCACCGCTTCGACCATCGGCGTGTTGATCACTTCGAAGGTCTGACGCTTGGCGGCCGCCTGGCCGAGGCCGGTGGCAACGACGGTGACGCGCAGCGCATCGCCCATCAGTTCGTCGTACACGGCACCGAAGATGATGTGCGCGTCTTCGGCAGCGAAGGCCTTGACCGTATTCATCACCTCGTTGACTTCCTTCATCTTCAGGTTGCCCTTGGCGGCGGTAATGTTCACCAGCACACCGCGGGCACCGGACAGATTCACGCCTTCGAGCAGCGGCGAGGCAACGGCCTGTTCGGCGGCGATGCGCGCGCGATCAACGCCGGATGCCGCTGCCGAGCCCATCATGGCGCGGCCCATTTCACCCATGACCGTACGCACGTCTTCGAAGTCGACGTTGACCAGGCCCGGGTAGGTAATGATTTCGGCAATGCCGCCGACCGCGTTCTTGAGCACGTCGTCGGCCGCCTTGAAGCAATCGTCGACATCGGCGTCGTCGCCCATGACTTCCATCAGCTTGTCGTTGAGGATGACGATCAGCGAATCGACGTGCTTGGAGAATTCGGCGATGCCGGCTTCGGCCGACTTCATCCGCTTGCCGCCTTCGAAGCTGAACGGCTTGGTGACCACGCCGACGGTCAGGATGCCCATCTCGCGGGCGATCTCGGCGACCACCGGCGCAGCGCCGGTGCCCGTACCGCCGCCCATGCCGGCGGTGATGAAGGCCATGTGGGCGCCTTCCAGCGACGCGCGGATTTCGTCGCGGTGCGCGTCGGCAGCCATCTTGCCGGCTTCCGGCTTGGCCCCGGCGCCGAGGCCGGTCTTGCCCAGCGACAGTTTCGACGACGCGGCATTGCGGGCCAGCGCCTGGGCATCGGTATTGGCGGCGATGAATTCAACGCCGTTCACCCCTTCGCGGATCATGTGCTCGATGGCATTGCCGCCGGCACCACCCACCCCGAACACCTTGATGATGGTGCCGAGCTCTTCTTCCTTCTCGATGATTTCAAACATGACGACCTCCTCTGAAAAAACTGTTCAATGACAAATCAAAAATTCTTGGAAAACCATTGCTTCATGCTGGAGAAGACATCCTTGATCCCCTGCTTCTCCTGAATCTTCTGCCCCCGCTTGCGCTGCGCCTGCGCTTCGAGCAGCAGGCCGTAGGCCGTCGAGAAGCGCGGGTTCTGGACGACGTCGGACAGGCTGCCGTCGTACTTGGGATTGCCCAGGCGCACCGGCATGTGGAAGATTTCCTCGCCCAGTTCGACCATGCCCGGCATGGCGCTGGCGCCGCCGGTGAGGACGATGCCGGACGACAGGACTTCCTCGAAGCCGGCGCGGCGCAGTTCGTGCTGGATCAGCTCGAACAATTCCTCGACCCGCGGCTGGATCACGTCGGCCAGTGCCCGGCGGCTCAACTTGCGGCTGGGCCGGTCGTCGACGCCGGCGACATCGAGGTTCTCCGAAATCTCGGCCAGTTGCGCCAGGGCGCAGCCGTACTTGCACTTGATGTCCTCGGCTTCACGCGTCGGCGTACGCAGCGCCATGGCGATGTCGTTGGTGATCTGGTCGCCGGCAATCGGAATCACCGAGGTGTGGCGGATCGCACCCTGCGTCCACACGGCGATGTCGGTGGTGCCGCCGCCGATGTCGATCAGGCAGACACCGAGGTCCTTCTCGTCCTCGGACAGCGTCGCGTAGCTCGAAGCCAGCGGCTGCAGCACCAGATCATTGACCTCCAGACCGCAGCGGCGCACGCACTTGACGATGTTCTGCGCCGCCGACACGGCGCCGGTGACGATATGCGTCTTCACTTCCAAGCGCATGCCGCTCATGCCGATCGGCTCGCGGATACCGTCCTGGCCGTCGATGACGAATTCCTGGGTGAGGATGTGCAGGATTTCCTGCTCGGCCGGGATCGGCATCGCCCGCGCCGTCTCGATCACGCGCTCGACATCGGCCTGGGTGACTTCCTTGTCCTTGATCGCCACCATGCCGTTCGAGTTGAAGCTCTTGATGTGGCTGCCGGCAATCCCCGTGTACACGTGGCTGACCTTGCAGTCGGCCATCAACTCGACTTCCTGGATGACGCGGCTGATCGTGTGCACCGTTTCCTCGATGTTGACCACGACCCCCTTCTTCAGCCCGCGCGAATCCTGCGAGCCCATGCCGATCACGCTCAGCCGTCCTTCGTGGTCGAGATCGGCGACCAGCGCGACGATCTTCGACGTTCCGATATCCAGGCCAACCACCAGATCCTTGTTGTCCCTGCTCATAGTCTTACTTTCCCTTCCCCTCGCCCGCGACCTTCATCGCGAAACCGTTCGGATACCTCAAATCCACGACCGTCGGCAGCACCGGCAAACCGGCCACCATCGACGGATACACCGCCACGAAACGCTCCAGGCGCGGCCCGACCGGCGACTTCGGGTGTTCCCGCCCGATTTCCACCCGCATGCCGTTTTCCAGCTTCAACTGCCAGGCCAGGCGCGGCGACAGCGACAACTGGACAGCCCGCTCGCCCACCCCGGCCAGTACCTGATTGAATGCCGCGAAGCGTTCCAGCACTTCCCGCCCCGTCCCCGGCGGACCGGACAGCAAGGGCAAGGCGCGCATCTCGTTTTCCGGCAGCAGGGCGGCAAACACCTCGCCATGGCTGTTCACCATTTCCGCGTAACCCTCGCCCCAGCGTGCCACCGCCTTGTGCTCCTCGACCGCCACTTCGACCGTCGCCGGCCACACCCGGCGTACCTGCGCCCGGCGCACCCAGGGCAGCTGCTCCAGCGCCAGACGTACGGCTTCCAGATCGAGGCTGAAGAAATTGCCACGCAACGCCGACGGCAAAACCTGCTCGATCTCGCCGCGGCGTACATGTTCCAGCGGTGCCACGAACACCACCTGCTTGACCGGCAGCGACGGCACGCGCACCAGCCAGACCGCTCCGGCGGCCAGCAAGGCGGCAGCGGCGACCAGCATCAGCAGGTCGGCCAGCGCGGTCAGCAGTTGGGGTTTGTGCCACATTCATCGTCTCAGTCGTTGGCCGCCAGTTCGAGGACGCGACGCACCAGTGCCGGGTAGTCCATGCCGGCCGCCCGGGCGCCCATTGGCACCAGCGAGTGATCGGTCATGCCCGGCGCCGTGTTCACTTCCAGGAAGTAGTGATTGCCGTCTTCGTCCATCAGGAAATCGACGCGCCCCCAGCCGCGACCGCCCAGCATCCGGAACGCTTCCAGCGCCTGGGCGCGGATCTGCATTTCCTTGGCTTCGGGCAGCCCGCAGGGGCACAGGTATTGGGTGTCGTCGCGGTTGTACTTGGCTTCGTAGTCGTACCACTCGGTCGCCGGCTCGATCTTGATGATCGGCAGCACCTCGTCGCCGACGATGCCGACCGTGTATTCGCCGCCCATCACGCCCTTTTCGGCGATCACCAGCGGATCGTGGCGGGCCGCTTCGACATAGGCGGCCTTCAGTTCGCCCGGCGTCTTGACCTTGGTCACGCCGATCGACGAACCTTCGCGCGCCGGCTTGACGAACAGCGGCAAGCCGAGTTCTTCCTCGATGTCGGCGAAATCGGAATCGGCGGTCAGCAGCGCGTATTCCGGGATTGGCAGCCCGGCTGCCTGCCACATCAGCTTGGTGCGGAACTTGTCCATGGCCAGCGCCGAGGCGAGCACGCCGGAGCCGGTATAGGGGATGTGCATGACCTCGAGCGCGCCCTGGATCGTGCCGTCTTCACCGTGGCGGCCGTGCAGCGCGATGAAGGCACGGTCGTAGCCTTTCAACGCATCGAGCGGCTGCTCGGCCGGATCGAAGGCGTGGGCATCGATACCCTGGCCCTGCAATGCGGCCAGCACGCGCGAACCGCTGTTCAGGGAAACCTCGCGCTCGGCGGAAGTTCCGCCGAAGAGGACTGCGACCTTGCCGAAACCGCTCATTTGCCTTCCACCAGCTTGCCGGGCACCGCACCGATAGAACCGGCGCCCATGGTCAGTACCACGTCGCCATCGCGGGCGACATCCATGATCGTTTGCGGCATTGCCGCGATATCTTCAACAAACACCGGCTCGACCTTGCCACCGACGCGCAAGGCGCGGGCCAGCGAACGGCCGTCGGCGGCGACGATGGGCGCTTCGCCGGCGGCGTAGATTTCGGCCAGGCACAAGGCATCGACCGTCGACAACACTTTGACGAAATCCTCGAAACAGTCGCGCGTGCGCGTGTAGCGGTGCGGCTGGAAAGCCAGCAGCAGGCGGCGACCGGGGAAGGCGCCGCGAGCGGCGGCCAGCGTCGCCGCCATTTCGACCGGGTGGTGGCCGTAGTCGTCGACCAGCGTGAAGCTGCCGCCCGCCGGCAGGGCGACTTCGCCGTAACGCTGGAAACGGCGGCCAACCCCCTTGAACTCGGCCAGCGCCTTGACGATGGCCGCATCGGCGACACCGACTTCGGTGGCGACGGCAATCGCCGCCAGCGCATTGAGCACGTTGTGCATGCCCGGCGTGTTCAGCGTGATCTCGAGACGCGAGGTCGTGCCATTGACGCGGACGCAGGTGAAGCGCATCTGGCCGCCGTCGGCGACGACGTTCTCGGCGTAGAAATTGGATTCCGGGCTCAGCCCGTAGGTGACGATCTGCTTGGCCACCTGCGGCATGATCGCGCGCACGTTGGCGTCGTCACCACAAAGTACGGCGACGCCGTAGAACGGCAGGCGGTTCAGGAAATCGACGAAGGCGCCCTTGAGCCGTTCGAAATCGTGACCGTAGGTCTCCATGTGGTCGGCGTCGATGTTGGTGACCACCGAGATCACCGGTGACAGGAACAGGAAGGATGCATCCGACTCGTCGGCCTCGGCCACCAGGAAATCGCCGCTGCCCAGGCGGGCGTTGGCGCCGGCGGCATTCAGGCGGCCACCGATGACGAAGGTCGGATCGATACCGCCTTCGGCCAGGATGCTGGTGACCAGGCTGGTCGTCGTCGTCTTGCCGTGGGTGCCGGCGATGGCGATACCGCGCTTCAGACGCATCAGTTCGGCCAGCATCTGGGCGCGCGGGACGACCGGAATCTTTTTCTCACGGGCGGCAACGACTTCCGGATTGTCTTCCTTGACCGCCGTCGACACGACGACGGCGTCGGCACCGGCAATGTTCTCTTCGGCATGGCCGATGGTCACGCGCACGCCCTCGCCTTCGAGGCGGCGCGTCGTCGCGCTGGCGGCGATATCCGAACCGCTGACCGTGTAGTCGAGGTGGGCGAGCACCTCGGCGATGCCGCTCATGCCCGAACCGCCGACGCCGACGAAGTGGATGTGTTTGACCTTGTGCTTCATTTGGCAATTTCCGTACAGAGATTGACCACGTCCAGCGTGGCCTCCGGCTTGGCCAGGCTGCGGGCCTTTTCCGCCATTTCCTGAAGCTGGCCGCGCGAATAGTTGCGGATCAGGGCGATGGCTTCCGGCGTCAGTTCGCTTTGCGGCAGCAGGAAGGCGCCGCCGACATTGACCAGGAAACGGGCATTGCCGGTCTGGTGGTCATCCACGGCATGCGGGAAGGGCACCAGGATGCTGGCCACGCCGACCGCCGCCAGTTCCGCCACGGTCAACGCCCCGGCGCGGCAGATGACCAGATCGGCCCATTCGTAGGCGCCGGCCATGTCCTCGATGAACGGCACGCAGTGCGCCTGCACCCCGGCCGCCGCGTAGGCCGCCTTGAGCGCGTCGATATGCTTCTCGCCGGCCTGGTGGACGATCTGCGGCAACTGGTCGGCCGCCAGCAGGGCCATGCCCCTGGGCACCGCTTCGTTGAGCGCCTGCGCGCCCAGACTGCCGCCGATGATCAGTACGCGCAGTGCGCCCTCGCGCCCGGCAAAGCGCTCGGCCGGCGGCGCCACGGCGGAGATTTCCGGACGCACCGGATTGCCCAGCCAGATGCCCTTCTTCAGCACGTCCGGAAAACCGGTGGCGATGCGCTCGGCAACGCCGGCGAGTACCTTGTTGGCCAACCCGGCGACCGAGTTCTGTTCGTGCAGTACCAGCGGCACGCCCGCGAGCGCCGCCATCATGCCACCCGGGAACGTGATGTAGCCGCCCATGCCCAGCACCACATCCGGCCTGACCTGGCGGATCGCCTGCCAGCCCTGCCAGAAGCCGCGCAACAGGTTGACCGGCAGCAGCAGCTTGCGCAGCAGGCCCTTGCCGCGCAGGGCGGAGAATTTGACCCAGACCATTTCGAAACCGTGCTGCGGCACCAGGCGGGCCTCCATGCCCTCCGGGTTGCCCAGCCAGACGACCCGCCAGCCGGCTTCGCGCATCTTGTGGGCGACGGCCAGCGCCGGGAAGATGTGGCCGCCGGTACCGCCGGCCATGATCATGATGGTTTTGCTCATAACTTCCCTCCGCGCATCAATTGCCTATTCTCCCAATCCACCCGCAGGAGAATGGCCAGTGCCACGCAGTTGGCGAGGATGCCCGAGCCGCCGAAGCTCATCAGCGGCAGGGTGAGGCCCTTGGTCGGCAGCAGGCCGACGTTCACGCCCATGTTGATGAAGGACTGCACGCCCAGCCAGATGCCGATGCCCATGGCGACCAATGCCGGGTACAGGCGGTCGAGTTGCACGCACTGGCGGCCGATGGCGAAGGCGCGCTGGACCAGCACGGCGAACAGTGCGATCACGGTCAGTACGCCGACGAAACCCAGTTCCTCGCCGATCACGGCAAGCAGGAAATCGGTATGTGCTTCCGGCAGGTAGAACAGTTTCTCGACGCTGGCGCCGAGTCCGACGCCGAACAGTTCGCCGCGACCGAAGGCGATCAGCGAATGGGAGAGTTGATAGCCACGGCCGAAGGCATCGGCCCACGGGTCCATGAAGCCGAAGATGCGGTCACGCCGGTAGGGCGAGACGATGATCATGATCGCGAAGGCGATCAGCAGGCCGACGATCAGCAGTGCGAACATGCGTGCCTTCAACCCGCCGAGGAAGAGGATGCCCATGGCGATCGAGATGATCACGACGAAGGCGCCGAAATCCGGCTCCTTGAGCAGCAGGATGCCGACCAGCGCCATCGCGCCGAACATCGGCAGGAAAGCTTGCTTCAGGTCGTGCATGACGTTGATCTTGCGGATCGTGTAGTCGGCCGCGTAGAGCACGGCGAACAGTTTCATCAGTTCGGACGGCTGCAGGTTGGCGAAGCCGAGCGGCAGCCAGCGACGGGCGCCATTGACGTCCTTGCCGATGCCGGGAATGAGCACGATGGCCAGCAGCAGGACGCCGATCATGAACAGCACCGGCGCATATTTCTGCCACACCGTCAGCGGCAGCTGGAAGGCGACCGCGCCGGCGACCAGCCCGATGCACAGGAAAATCGTGTGCCGGATCAGGTAGTAGGCCGGCTGGTTGTTGGTGAAGCGGCCGGCCTCGGCAATTGCGATCGACGCCGAATAGACCATCACCAGCCCGCCGAGCAGGAGCAGCAGCGCCGACCACAGCAAGGCGTGGTCGATTTCGGCCAGTTGCTGGCGCGGCGAGTCGAGCGCGGACAGCATCATGGCTTCAGCCCTCCGACCGCGTCGATGAAGGCTTGCGCGCGGTGCGCGTAGTTGCGGTACATGTCGAGGCTGGCACAGGCCGGCGACAGCAGCACACAGTCGCCCGGCTCGGCGCGGGCGGTCAGCCAGCGCACGGCGGCTTCCATGTCGCCGACGATGCAGGTCGGCACGCCACTACCTTCGATGGCCATGCCGATCGCCGCGGCGTCGCGGCCGATCAGCGCGACCGCACGGCCGTGCTCGGCCAGTGCCGCCTTGAGCGGAGAAAAGTCCTGGCCCTTGCCGTCGCCGCCCAGGACGATGGCGACCTTGCGCCCCATGCCCTCGATCGCCGCCAGCGTGGCGCCGACGTTGGTGCCCTTGGAGTCGTCGACATACAACACGCCGCCGATCTCGGCGACGGTTTCGACCCGATGCGGCAGGCCGCGGAATGCCTTCAGCGGTTCGATCAGGCGCTGCGGCGCAACACCGACGGCCTCGCACAAGGCCAGTGCGGCCATCGCGTTGGCGGCGTTGTGCAGACCACTCAGTTGCAGGTCGGCCAACGCGACCAGCGCCTCGCCGCCGCGCACGATCGCGCCGTCGACCAATCCGTAGTCGGTCCCGCGCGGCGCCGCATTGAGGCCGAAAGTGACCATCTTGCGACCGCAGCGGCCGTTGGCCATCGACCAATCATCGTCGCGGTTGAGGATCATCGCGCCTTTGCCCTGGAAGACGCGCGACTTGGCCGCCGCGTATTCGGCCAGGCTACCGTCGTAGCGGTCGAGATGGTCTTCCGAGAGGTTGAGCACGGTAGCCGCCGCGGCATTCAGGTGATGCGTGGTTTCCAGCTGGAAGCTCGACAGTTCGAGCACCCAGACCGCAGGCAGATTGCCGGCATCCTGCGCATCCATCAGCGCATCGAGCGCCGACGGCGAGATGTTGCCGCAGGCGATGGCCGGCACACCGGCACCGTTGAGCAGGTGGGCGGTCAGCGCGGTGGTCGTGGTCTTGCCGTTGCTGCCGGTGATGGCGACGATCTGCGAGCCTGCCACCTGCCCGCGCACGCCGGCGGCAAACAATTCGATTTCCGAGATCAGCGGCAGGCCGCAGGCGGCGATCGCCGGCGTCGCCTTGGCCACGCCCGGCGACAGCGCGACGACTTCGCAGCCGGCGAAGGTGGCGGCCGAGAAGGCGCCAGCGAGCAGCTCGGCGCCCGGGGCGACGGCCTGCAGCGCATCGACGTTGGGCGGGTTGTCGCGCGAATCGGCGACACGGACGCACGCGCCCTGGCGATGCAGCCATTTGGCCATCGCCAGTCCGGACTCGCCGAGCCCGATCACCAGAACGCGTTTGCCCTTGAGTTCCATTTAACGCAGCTTCAAGGTTGCCAGCCCGATCAGGACCAGCATGATGGTGATGATCCAGAAGCGGACGACAACCTGCGTCTCCTTCCAGCCCGTTTGTTCAAAGTGGTGGTGCAGCGGCGCCATGCGCAGTATTCGCCGGCCCTCGCCGAAACGTTTCTTGGTGTACTTGAACCACGACACCTGCAGCATCACCGACAGCGTCTCGACGACGAAGACACCGCCCATGATCAGCAGCACGATTTCCTGGCGGACGATGACGGCGACGGTACCGAGCGCGGCGCCGAGCGCCAGCGCGCCGACGTCGCCCATGAAGACTTCGGCCGGGTAGGCGTTGAACCACAGGAAGCCGAGACCGGCGCCGGCGATCGCGCCGAGCAGGATGCATAGTTCGCCAGCGCCTGGCACGTAGGGAATCAGCAGGTACTTGGCATACACCGCGTTACCGGTGACATAGGCGAAGATCGCCAGCGCGGCGGCGATCATCACCGTCGGCATGATCGCCAGACCGTCCAGCCCGTCGGTCAGGTTGACCGCGTTGCTGGTACCGACGATGACGAAATAGGTCAGGGTGATGAAGCCGACGATGCCGAGCGGATAGGCGATGCTCTTGAAGAAGGGCACGATCAGTTCGGTCTGCGCCGTCGACGTCGCCGAGAAGGCCAGGAACAGGGCCGCGCCGGCGCCGAGCACCGACTGCCAGAAAAACTTCCAGCGGCTGGCCAGACCGTTCGGATCACGGTAAACGACCTTCTTCCAGTCGTCGTACCAGCCGATGATGCCGAAGCCGAGCGTGACGACCAGCACGGTCCACACATACTTGTTGGACAGGTCGCCCCACAGCAGCGTGGTGATGCCGATGGCGATCAGGATCAGCACGCCGCCCATGGTCGGCGTCCCCGACTTGACCAGATGCGTCTGCGGACCGTCGGTGCGCACCGCCTGACCGATCTTCTTGGCGGCCAGCCAGCGGATCACGCGCGGGCCGGCGGCGAATGAGATGAGCAAGGCGGTCATCGTCGCCAACACGGTACGCAGCGTGATGTAGTTGAAGACATTGAAAAAGCGAATGTCCTGCGCGAGCCATTGGGCTAAGGCCAGAAGCATCAGAGGTTCTCCCCGGAAGCAACGGCCAGCGCGTCGGCCACCCGTTCCATTTTCATGAAGCGCGAGCCCTTCACCAGTACGGTGGTGTCCGGACCCAGTTCCTTGTCGACCGCGCCGATCAGCTTGTCGACATTGCAGAAGTGACGGGCGCCTTCGCCGAAGTTGCGCACGGCCTGCTGGCTGGCGTCGCCGAGCGCGAACAGACGGTCGATGCCCTGGCTCTTG
Source organism: uncultured Azonexus sp. (assembly GCF_937982035.1). Taxonomy (NCBI): domain Bacteria; kingdom Pseudomonadati; phylum Pseudomonadota; class Betaproteobacteria; order Rhodocyclales; family Azonexaceae; genus Azonexus; species uncultured Azonexus sp. The sequence continues at coordinate 56,196 of NZ_CALJNI010000016.1, read as the reverse complement.
GCGTAGCCGCCGATCTCGTCGTGGTACTGGCCGCTGGCTTCGCCGATCTCGCCCATGTCGCCGAGCACCAGCACCTTGCGGCCGATGGTCGCGGCGAGCACGTCGATACCGGCGCGCACCGAATCCGGATTGGCGTTGTAGGTGTCGTCGAGGATCTGCGCACCGTTACGGCCCTGGCGCAGTTGCAGCCGCCCCTTGACGCCACCGAAGGTGGCCAGGCCCTCGGCCACGGCCGACAGCGGCAGACCGGCGGCGAGGCAGGCGGCAGCCGCGGCAAGCGCGTTGCAGGCATTGTGACGACCGGGAATGGCCAGCGTGAATTCGACTTCGCCTTCCGCCGCAGTCAGCGTCACCAAGGTTTCCAGGCCATGCTGGCGCAAGTTCGCGCGGACGTCGGCCGACTGGTCGATGCCGAAGCTGCGCACCGGCTGCGCACCGACCTGCTCGCGCCAGAAACCGGCGTAGGCGTCGTCGGCGTTGATCACGGCAACACCGTCGGCCGGCAGGCCGGCGAAGATCGTACCCTTCTCGCGGGCCACCTCGTCAAGGCCGCCCATACCTTCGAGGTGGGCACGCTGGGCGTTGGTCACCAACGCCACCGTCGGCGCACCGATGCGCGTCAGATAGCCGATCTCGCCGGGATGGTTCATGCCCATCTCGATCACCGCGGCGCGATGCGTGGCGTCCAGACCAAGCAAGGTCAGCGGCAAACCGATGTCGTTGTTGAAATTGCCGCGCGTGGCCAGCACCGCCTCACCGAATGCCACCTTGAGGACGGCGGCGATCATTTCCTTGGTCGTCGTCTTGCCGTTGGAACCGGTGACGGCGATCACCGGCAGCGAGAACTGGCGGCGCCAGGCAGCCGCCAGGCGACCGAGCGCCAGCCGGGTGTCGTCGACAAGCACGGCCGATGCGCCGGCAGGAACACGGGCTGCGTCGGCCACGAGCAGCGCGGCGGCGCCCGCAGTCACAGCTGTCTCCAGAAAATCGTGGGCGTCGAAACGCTCGCCGCGCAAAGCGATGAACAGCTGACCGGCTGTCACCGCCCGGGTGTCGGTGGATACGCCGGCGATCCGGCAATCGGCACCGAGCAGACGGCCGCCGACGGCAGCGGCGACTTGCGATAGTTGCCAGGCGATCATGCGGCCACCTCAGTTCCTTGGCGACGCAGGTTCAATGCCGCCTGCGCTTCGGCCATGTCGGAGAATGGCAGGCGCTGACCGCCAACCTCCTGGTAGTCCTCGTGCCCTTTACCGGCCAGCAGGATCACGTCGGCATCGGCAGCTTCGCCGATGGCGCGGCGGATCGCCTGCGCGCGGTCGGGCTCGACCTCGGCGTGTACCATGCCGCCCAGGATGGCTTCGATGATTTCTGCCGGCGATTCGCTGCGCGGGTTGTCGCTGGTGACCAAGACGCGGTCGGCGCCGGCTTCGGCGACACCGCCCATCTGCGGGCGCTTGCCCTTGTCGCGGTCGCCACCGCAACCGAAAACCACCGCCAGCTTGCCACCGCGCACGTCAGCCAGCGGCCGCAGTGCGCCCAGCGCGTTGGCCAGGGCATCCGGCGTGTGCGCGTAATCGACGACCACCAACGGCTCACCGACACCGCCCAGACGCTCCATGCGCCCCGGCGGCGGCGTCAGTTCGGACAGGCGGCGGCCGATTTCCGCCGGCATCACGCCGGCGTCGTGCAGCACGGCGGCGCAGGCGAGCAGGTTGGAGACGTTGTAGCGACCGACCAGCGCCGTATCGACCATGGCCCGACCGTTCGGCAGCACGATCTCGAAACGCTGACCGAAAGGCGTATCGACCAGGTTTTCAGCCCGCACCAGCGCCGGGAAATCGCGCCGCGGCGGTTGCGCCGAATAACCGATGGCGCGCATGGCCGTCGTCTCGCGCATCAGGTGCACACCGAAATCGTCGTCCAGGTTGATCACAGCAGTACGCAGACGCGGCCACAGGAAGAGCTTTTCCTTGGCGGCGGCGTAGGCTTCCATGCTGCCGTGGTAATCGAGGTGATCGCGGGTCAGGTTGGTGAACACCGCGACATCGACACGCAGGCCGTTCATCCGCCCTTCCTCGATGCCGATCGAACTCGCCTCGAGCGCACAAGCTGCGGCTTTGCGGACGCGGAAATCGGCCAGGTAACGCATCAGCGTCGTCGCTTCCGGGGTGGTGAAACCGGTCGTCGTCAATTCGTCCGGGAAACCCGCGCCCAGCGTACCGATGACCGCGCAGGGACGCGGATAAACCCGGCCAATGCACTGGCTGACCGTGGTCTTGCCATTGGTGCCGGTGATTGCGATCAACGACATGCCCTCGCTCGGATGCGCGTAGATCGCGTGCGCCAGCGGACCGGCCAGCGGCCGCAGGGCATCGGCGGCGAAGTTGGGTACTGCCCACGCCGGATTCCAGACGAAGTCGCCGCCCGGCTGCCAGACCACGGCCCGCGCTCCGCGCGCCAGCGCGTCGGCGATATAGACACGACCGTCGGCCAGATCGCCGGGATAGGCCAGAAACACGTCGCCCGGACGCACTTGCCGGCTGTCGTCGGCGATACCGCTCGGCTCGATGCCGAGACTTTCGAGACGATCGAGAATTTCACGCGGCGTCATCACATCCGCCCCTTGTCTTCATTCAATGCAGCCACCTGAACCGGCGCGTCGGGGGGTACGCCGAGCGTGCGCAGCGCCCCACCCATCACGCCGGAAAACACCGGACCGGCAATCTGGCCGCCGTAGTACTGCCCCGCCGACGGCTCGTCGATCATCACGGCGACCACCAGGCGGGGATTGGATATCGGCGCGATGCCGACAAACGAGGCGATGTACTTGTTGGCGTACACGCCACCTTCGAGCTTGTGTGCGGTGCCGGTCTTGCCGCCGACCCGGTAACCCGGCACGGCCGCCTTCAGGGCGGTACCGCCGGGCATCACGACCAGTTCCAGCATGGCCCGCAGTTCGCGTGCGGTCTGCGCGGAAAACACCGGCTGACCGCGAACCGCCGGCGCATCGACGCGCAGCAGCGAAGCCGGCACGATGTCGCCGTCGCGCGCAAACACGGTGTAGGCACGCGCCAACTGGATCAGGCTCATCGAGATACCGTGACCGTAGGACATGGTCGCCTGCTCGATCGGCCGCCAGTTCTTCCACGCCCGCAGCCGGCCGCCAACCTCGCCCGGAAAACCCAGTTGCGGCGACTTGCCGAAGCCAAGATTATCGAACATCTCCCACATCGCCTCGGGCGGCATGCTCAGGGCCATCTTGGTGGTGCCGACGTTCGATGACTTCTGGACGATCTGCGCCACCGTCAGTTCCTTGTGCGGATGCACGTCGCTGATCACTGCACGACCGATGTTGATCCGCCCCGGCGAGACGTCGACCACGGTGTCGTAGCGGTATTTGCCCTTTTCCAGGCCGAGGGCCACGGTGAACGGCTTCAGCGTCGACCCCGGCTCGAAAGTATCGGTCACCGCGCGGTTGCGCAGTTGCTCGCCGGACAGGCGGGCACGGTTGTTCGGGTTGTAGGTCGGCCAATTGACCAGCGCCAGGATTTCGCCGGTGCGGGTATCGAGCACCACGACCCCGCCGCCCTTGGCCTTGCTCTCGGTCACCGTCGCCTTCAGGTGGCTGTAGGCCAGATACTGGATCTTGGAATCGATGGCCAGCACGACATCGCTGCCATCGCGCGGCGGGCGGGTCGCGCCGACATCCTCGATGATGTTGCCGCGCCGGTCGCGAATCACCGTGCGCGCCCCGGCACGGCCCAGCAAGGCCTGCTGGAAGGCCAGTTCGACGCCTTCCAGACCCTTGTCGTCCACGCCGGTAAAGCCGACCAGATGGGCGGTCATCTCGCCGGCCGGATAGAAGCGGCGGTATTCCTTTTCCTGGTGGATGCCGGGCAACTTCAGCGCCGCGATCTGCTCGGCAACCTGCGGCGGCACCTGGCGTTTGACGAAGACGAAATTCTTTTCCGAAGCCAGGCGCGCATCAAGTTCGCGCGGTTTCAGTTCGACCAGTTCGGCCAGCTGGCGCTTCTGCTCGCCGCTCATGGTCCGCGCGTCAGACGGAATCGCCCAGATCGAGCGCATCGGCGTAGACACCGCGAGCATGTCGCCATTGCGGTCGGTCACCTTGCCGCGCGAAGCGGAAATCTCGATGTCGCGCAGATAACGGGAATCACCCTTTTCCTGAAGGAAATCGTTGTTGATCACCTGCAGATAGAAGGCGCGCATCAGCAGCACCAGGAAGGCCGCCATCAGCAACAGGCCGACCATGCGCGAACGCCAGCCCTGCAGGGCCAGCTCCAGGATCGGGCTTTCCGTGTAGCGATGCCCGCGCTGCGGACGACGGCGCACGACCATCAGCGCACCTCCCCGACCGGCACCGGCCGCGACACCTGCTGCAGCGGGGGCACCACCATGCGCAGCCGCTCGCGGGCGATCTTCTCGACCCGCGGATGCGTCGCCCAGGTCGACATCTCGATCTGCAGCTGGCCAAACTCGATATCGAGCTGGCGCACCTTCTCCTGCTCCGCCTCGAGAGCCTGGAACAGCTTGCGACCGCGATGCTGCGAGGTGACCACGGCCAGCGCACAGAACACGACGATCAACAGGAGAAAGAGATTGAGACGGAACATCAGACCTTCTCCGCGACCCGCATCACCGCGCTACGCGCGCGCGGGTTTGCCGCGACCTCGGCGGCACCCGGCTTGATCGCCTTGCCGATCAGGCGCAGCTTGGGCTGCGGCAACTGGTCGGCGCGCAACGGCAAACCCTTGGGCAGGGAATCTGCGGTCGACTGGGCGCGCATGAAGTTCTTCACGATGCGGTCTTCGAGCGAATGGAAGGAAATGACGACCAGCCGGCCACCGGGCTTGAGCAGCTCAAGCGCCTGCGGCAGGACTACCTCCAGCTGGCGGAGCTCTTGATTGATATGAATCCGTAGAGCTTGAAAGCTGCGCGTCGCCGGGTCCTGCCCTGGCTCACGGGTGCGCACGGCCTCGCGTACGAGGGCCGCGAACTGAGCTGTTGTGACAATTGGTTGTTCGACCCGAGCAGCCACAACCTTCTTTGCAATCTGGAAAGCAAACCGTTCTTCGCCATAATTTTTGATGACCTCCGTAATTTCCCTCAATTCGGCCCGCGCCAGCCATTCGGCCGCCGTCTCGCCCTGCGTCGTATCCATACGCATGTCGAGCGGCGCGTCATAGCGGAAGCTGAAGCCGCGCTCCCCGTCGTCGATTTGCGGCGACGACACCCCTACGTCAAACAGAATTCCGTCGACCGACGCCACGCCGGCCTCGGCCGCCGCCTCGGCCAATTCGCCGAAGGCCCGGTGCACCAGTTGAAAGCGCCGATCAGCCATGGCCGCCCCGGCAGCAATCGCCTGCGGATCGCGATCGAGCGCAACCAGACGACCGCTATCGCCAAGTGCCGACAGAATGCGCCGGCTGTGGCCGCCCCGCCCGAAGGTGGCGTCCACGTAAACACCGTCTTGTTTGATTGCCAGGGAATCCACCGCCTCGTCGAGCAGCACCGTGACATGGGCGCCGCCGGAACTCACAGCACAAGATCCCCGAGACCGGCCGGCAGGTCGCCCGTAAGCGCCTCGGCCGCAAGGTCGTTCTGCTGCTGCCAGCCCGCCTCGCTCCAGATTTCGAAATGGCTGCCCATACCGACCAGATAAACGGTCTTCTCGAACTGGGCATAGGTGCGCAACTCCGGCGCAATCAGCAGGCGGCCGGCCGAATCGGGCGCTTCGGTACGGGCATTGCCGACCATCACGCGCTTGATCGCCGCTGCCCGCGGATCGAGGCTGGATGCCTTCAGGATTTGGTCGCGGATCGGCTGCCAGGCGGGCGCCGGGTAAAGCAACAGGCAGCGATGCGGATGCGCGGTGAGCACCAGCGAGCCCTCACCGGCCGCGAGCAGGACGTCACGATGCCTTGCCGGTATGGCAAGCCGTCCTTTCGCATCCAGATTGAGTGCCGCAGCCCCCTCGAACATCCCCGTTTACCCACTTTTCAACACGTTTACCCACTTTAGAACAACAAAGCAGGCGCGTCAATAGAAAAACAGGGAATTTTTTCTTACGCAACAATGACTTAGCGGGCTTTGCAGAGAAATTTTTAGAGGCAAAAAACCCTTAAAAATCAATACAAGGAAAACGCTAGTTAAAGTGAAACATCAGGAGTTTTGCGCGCACAAACACAACCCGCATGACATGCCGGCCAGTGGTTTTTTGTGGGGAAAAAGAAACGGCATGCGCCGTTCTCGAGGAACGGACACATGCCGCCGACGCGACCCCCGAAGGGTCGGAAAAAACTTACTTCTGCTGCTTCAGCTTCTGCTCCAGCACATTGAGCGGCACCGCGCCGGGTACCCGCTCGCCGTCGGCGAAGAACAGGGTCGGCGTACCGGTGATGTTCAGACGCCGTGCGTACTCCTGGTTACGCGTGATCGCCGTGGTATCGCAATTATCCCGGCCGCCCGGCGTCTTGCCGTCAAGAATCCAGTCATTCCAGGCCTTGAGGCGATCGGCGGAACACCAGATCTGACGCGACTTCTTCAGCGAATCCTCGGACAGGATGGGCAGCAGGAAGGTGTAAATGGTCACGTTATCAAGCTTCTGCAGATCCTTGGCCAGACGCTTGCAGTAACCGCAGTTCGGGTCCTCGAAGGTGGCCAGCACGCGTTTGCCGTCGCCCTTGACCTGCTTGATCGCCTGCTCCAGCGGCAGATCGGAGAACTTGATCGCGGTCAGTTGACGTAAACGCTCATCGGTCACATTGCGATTGTTCTTCAGATCGATCAGGTTCATCGCATGCGGCGAACGGATCACGTCTCCGCCGACCAGCATCGCCGTCACCTTGTCGTCGGTATAGAACAGGTTACCGTCGGCGTAGATCTCGTACAGGCCGAAATAGCCGGAACGGGTCACGCTGTCGACCTTGATTCCCAGTTTGGCCTCCACCGTCTTGCGGATTTCGGCTTCGTTGGCATTCGCCGAGCAGCCGATGGCCAGCAACGACAAGAGGAAGGCAGACAGGGTTTTGACCAGCATTCGATTCTCCTAAATGGCCCCAAGGGCATAACGGACCAGAAAACTCTTGACCACGGGCAGACGGTCGGTCAATCCCAGGCCCAGGTTGCGCAAGGGGCGCAGCAACGGCGACGGACTGGCAAACAGCCGGCGCAAAGTGTCGGTTGTCGTCTGCAACAGATGGATTTCCTCGCGCCGGGCGCGCTGATATCCCTGCAGGAAACGCAACTGACCGATATCTTCCCAGGGCCCCGCAGCCAGCAACCGATCAGCCAGTTCGCGGGCATCCTGGAAGCCCAGGTTGATGCCGTGGCCGGACAAGGGGTGAATTCCGTGCCCGGCGTCGCCGACCAGAGCCAGCCGCGGCGCGACGATTTCCGGAACCCGCATCAGGCGTAACGGGAAAGCTGCCGGCGGCGTGATCAGTTCCAGCGCCCCGAGCACATGACCGCCGGCCTCGGCAACACGCTGCGCAAAAGCTTCGGCAGGCAGGGCGCACAAGGCATCCGCCGCTTCGTCCGGGGTAGACCAGACAATGGAAATACGGTTCCCGGGCAGGGGCAGCCAGGCCAGCACGCCGTCGTCCCGGAACCACTGCCAGGCGATGTTCCGGTGATTTTTTTCGGTCGAAAAATTGGCGACCACGCCTTTTTCGCCGTAATGACTGTTGATCGCCGACAACCCGGCGCTTTCACGCACCCAGGAATCGCGACCATCGGCGCCGACGAGCAGCGGCGCGGCGAGAACCTGGCCGTCTTCAAGGCGCAGCAGCGCCGCTTCCTCGCGAAATTCGAGCGCCGCCGGACGCTGCCCGACGAACAATTGCAGATTGGCCTGGCGCTTGAGGCTCTCCCACAGCTCGCAGGCCATCAGCGAGGATTCGAGGATGGTGCCGAGATCGGGAACCCCGGTCTGGAATGCCGAAAACTCGAGCGAGCCACCGGCATCCCCGCGTACCTGCATGGCGCTGATCGGCGCCACGCGCGCCGGATCGAGGTGTTTCCAGACGCCGATTCCATCCAGGAATTCGGCATTGGCCGGGCTGATTGCATAAATCCGTGCATCCCAGCCGTCCGGACGCTGCGGCGGCCGCGTCTCGACCAGGGCAATGCGCAGGCGGCTGTTGCGCAAGGCGACGGCGAGGCTGGCACCGGCCAGACCACCACCGACGATGATCAGATCAAAGTGTTGCATGCCGTACCCGGCCGAGGCGTTTTCGCGGCTCAGGCCGCTTCGCCGGCACCGCCACCGGGCTTGCCACCCTGACGCGGACGACGATTGTTCTTGGTCCGCGGACGATGTTTCTTCTGTTGCGCACCGGCTGCCGGACCGGCATTGCCGCCACCCGGATGGCCGCCACCGGGCTTGTTGCCATGCCGGGGCTGGTTGTGACGCTGCTGCCCGCCGCCGGACGGCGATTCACCGCCGGAAATGCGGTTCCCCGGAGCCAGCTGGATTTCCAGCTCGATGATTTCGTCCCACACTTCGTCGCTGCGGTCCCGTTCCGGAACCGACAGCAGTTCGCGGAGCCGGCGGCGCATGTCGAGCGGCTGGAATTCCGGCTGCTGGACCTCGACGGTCGGGTTTTCGGTCGATTCGGCCTCAGCCGGCGTGTCTTCGATCTGGATGTCGCTGTTCGGATTGTTCATTGCAAAGTAAAAAGCGGAGCCCGTCGATGACGGCCCCCGCATTGGTTGAAACCACGATTATTTCTTCTTGGCAGCGCTTTTCTTGGGTGCAACAGCAGCCTTGAATGCCGTCCCCGCCGTAAACTTCGGCACCGTCGTGGCCGGAATCTTCAACGTTGCGCCCGTCTTCGGATTCTTGCCGGTACGTGCAGCGCGCGGCGCGGACTTGAAAGTACCGAAACCGACGAGCGTCACCGACTCGCCCTTGGACACGGCTTTAACGACCGCGCCGATGATGGCCGACAGCGCCTTGTCTGCGGCGGCCTTGGTAATACCAGCTTCTTGTGCAGCAACTTCGACCAGCTCGGATTTATTCATCTAAGTGCCTCCTGTTACTTCAATCAAGTTAAGAAAACTGGCCGTTCTAACGGCAGCGGGATAAAAGTAGCACACCTTTCCCGGTTCGTGTTACCCCTTCTGCCCCTATCCGCGCCATTCAGCGGGTTTTTTTGCATCCCCGGCACCGGGTAGATGCCATAACGATTGACAAAAATAGCGCTCAGCTATGTACCATATTTAAGCAATCAATTGGATCAATAAGGTTCGCCATCCTAATATTGCTTCCGTTGCAAAACCCAACCCACACAGGAGAAACCCAATGTCCCTCATCAATACCCAGGTTCAACCGTTCAAGGCCCAGGCTTTCCACAACGGCAAGTTTGTCGAAATCACCGAAGCCAACCTGCAGGGCAAGTGGTCCGTCTTGATCTTCATGCCGGCTGCGTTCACCTTCAACTGCCCGACCGAAATCGAAGACGCCGCCAACAACTACGCCGAGTTCCAGAAGGCCGGCGCCGAAGTTTACATCGTCACCACCGACACCCATTTCTCGCACAAGGTCTGGCACGAGACCTCGCCGGCCGTCGGCAAGGCCCAGTTCCCGCTGATCGGCGATCCGACGCACCAGCTGACCAACGCTTTCGGCGTACATATTCCGGAAGCCGGCCTGGCGCTGCGCGGCACCTTCGTGATCAACCCGGAAGGCGTGATCAAGACCATGGAAGTGCACGACAACGCCATCGCCCGCGACGTTTCCGAGACCCTGCGCAAGCTGAAGGCTGCCCAGTACGTCGCCGCCCATCCGGCTGAAGTCTGCCCGGCCAAGTGGAAGGAAGGCGAGAAGACCCTGGCTCCGTCCCTGGACCTGGTCGGCAAGATCTAAGCTCCACGAAAACCCGCCGCGCTTTCGGGCGCGGCGCGGATTTCACCGCAAAGCGGCCGCCCGGCCGCTTTCCAGTGCAGTCCAATAAAATCAATCAGGGAGAACACCATGCTCGACGCCGCCATCAAGGGCCAGTTGAAGGCCTATCTCGAACGCCTGCAACGTCCGGTCGAACTGGTCGCCACACTCGACGGCAGCGCCAAGAGCGCGGAAATGCGCGCCCTGCTCAACGACATTCTCGACTGCTCGGACAAGGTCAGCCTGCGCGAAGACAACGGCAACCCGTTGTGCCCGTCCTTCGCCGTCGGCATTCCCGGCGAAGCGCCGCGCATCCGCTTTGCCGGCCTGCCGATGGGCCACGAATTCACCTCGCTGGTGCTGGCCCTGCTGCAGACCGGCGGCCATCCGCCCAAGGTCGAGCAGGTTGTCATCGACCAGATCAAGGGCCTGGAAGGCCGTTTCAATTTCGAAACCTTCATCTCGCTGTCCTGCCACAACTGCCCCGACGTGGTGCAGGCGCTGAACCTGATGGCCGTGCTCAACCCGAACGTGACCAGCACGATGATCGACGGCGCGCTGTTCCAGGACCGGGTCAACGAACTGCAGATCATGGCCGTGCCGACGACCTACCTGAATGGCGAGGAGTTCGGCGCCGGGCGCATGCTGATCGAGGAAATCCTGGCCAAGGTCGATACCGGTGCCGCCGCCCGCGCCGCCGAGGAACTGGCCGCCAAGGCCGCCTTCGACGTGCTCGTCGTCGGCGGTGGGCCGGCCGGTGCCGCCGCCGCCATCTACGCGGCGCGTAAAGGCATCCGCACCGGCGTGCTGGCCGAGCGTTTCGGCGGTCAGGTGATGGATACGCTGGGCATCGAGAACTTCATCTCGGTCAAGGAAACCGAAGGGCCGAAGCTGGTCGCCGCACTCGAACAGCACGTCAAGGCCTACGAGGTCGACGTGATGAACCTGCAACGCGCCGCCAAGTTGATTCCGGCGGCCGAAGAAGGCGGTCTGGTCGAGGTACAACTGGAGAACGGCGCTTCGCTCAAGTCGAAGTCGGTGATCCTGGCGACCGGCGCCCGCTGGCGCGAAATGAACGTGCCCGGCGAGAAGGAGTACAAGGCCAAGGGCGTGTGTTTCTGCCCGCACTGCGATGGCCCTCTGTTCAAGGGCAAGCGGGTGGCGGTGATCGGCGGCGGCAACTCCGGCGTTGAAGCGGCCATCGATCTGGCCGGCATCGTCGGCCACGTGACCCTGCTCGAATTCGCCGACACGCTGCGCGCCGACGCGGTGCTGCAGAAGAAGCTGTTCAGCCTGCCGAATGTCACCGTGATCAAGTCGGCGCAGACCACCGAAGTCACCGGCGACGGCCAGAAGGTCAATGGCCTGAACTACAAGGACCGCGTTTCCGGCGAGGAGCGCCATCTCGAACTCGAAGGCATCTTCGTTCAGATCGGCCTCTTGCCGAATACCGACTGGTTGAAGGGCACGGTCGAGTTGTCGAAGTTCGGCGAGATCGTCATTGACGCCAAGGGCCACACCTCGGTGCCCGGCGTCTTTGCCGCCGGCGACTGCACGACGGTGCCGTACAAGCAGATCATCATCGCCATGGGCGCCGGTGCAACGGCTTCGCTGAGTGCTTTCGATCACCTGATCCGCAGCTGACCGGCTGCTTGCCCGAAGCGAACGGCCGACTGCTCAGTCGGCCGTTTTTTCATTGTGCGGCGAGCCGCCACAGGGACGTGATTTCCTGCGCCCGCGCGACATGCAGCGGATCGCTGCGATCCTGCGCCTTGCCATGCGTCGGTCGGGTATCGATGCGGCCGAGCACGCCCAGGCCGGCATTCTCGACCCATTGCAGCAAGTCGGCGCGACTGCGCAGTCCGAGGTGTTCGGCAAGATCCGACATGATCAGCCAGCCCTCACCTCCCGGCGCCAGGTGCGCCACCAGGCCGTCGAGGAAGCCGCGCAGCATGCGCGAATCGGGATCGTAGACCGCATATTCGACCGGCGAAGTCGGCTGTGCCGGCAGCCACGGCGGATTGCAGACGACCAGCGGCGCCCGGCCATCGGGAAAGAGATCGGCTTCGACGACGCTGACTTTCTCAGCCAGGCCGAGTCTTTCGAGATTTTCCGTGGCGCAGGCCAGCGCCCGCGGCGCCATGTCGGTGGCGACGACATTCAGGCCACGACGGGCGAGCACGGCGGCGAGCACACCGGAACCGGTACCGATGTCGAAAGCCAGATCGCAACCCGGCGGCAGCGGCGCCTGCGCGACCAGATCGACGTATTCGCCGCGCACCGGCGAGAAGACGCCGTAATGCGGGTGGATGCTGCCGCCGACGGCGGCCACCGGCACGCCTTTCTTGCGCCACTCATGGGCGCTGATCACCGCCAGCAGTTCGCGCAGCGCAAGCACGCTGTTGCAGCCGTCGGGCTTGCCCCAGGCTTCGCGACACGCCGTGCGGACATCCTGGGCACGACGCAGCGACAGCTTGTAGTCGGGGCCGAGCGGCACCAGCAGGCGCGACAGCAAGGCGGCACGCTGCCCCTGGCGCTGGCGGTGCGCAGCAAAACTGCGCTCCTCACCCGCCTTGAAAGCGAAATGGCGGTCGGCGCGGCGGGTCAGTTCCTGCATCAGTCGCCGGCCATTCATCCAGTCGCCGCGCCAGAGCAAGGCACAACCGTCGCGCAGGGCAGCAAACGCCGCATCGGCGGTCAGGCTGTCGTCGACGACTTCCAGCGACTGCGGCGCCGCCAGGCCGGCTTCGGAGCGCCAACGGGCGCGGCGGGTCTGGCCGTTCTCCGACCATTCGATGAAGGGACTCATGGATAGCATTGTAAGTGGTGGAAAGCCGGCCGATAAGCCGGGTTCTGTTCCCCTCTCGCGAGGTTCGGCAATCATTCCTCTAGGCCTGCCGTCACCGACAGGCTCAAGCAACCTACCCGGAAGCAGCGCGGGCCACGCCTAATGCTTCCCTATTTGGTCTTGCTCCGGATGGGGTTTACCAAGCCGTCCGCCGTTACCGTGGACGCGGTGAGCTCTTACCTCGCCGTTTCACCCTTACCTGTGCGTCTTGCGACGCCATCGGCGGTCTACTCTCTGTTGCACTTTCCGTTGCCTTCGTCTTGCGACTTATAGCACCCAGCCGTTAGCTGGCATCCTGCCCAATGGAGCCCGGACTTTCCTCCCGACACTTGCGTGTCCAGCGATTGCCTGGCCGACTTTCCGTCGCGGATTATACGCGCCGTCGGGCACTCAATACGGCAGCAGGCGATAAAGACGCAATTCGATGCATTGCGGCGGATTGCCGTCGGCCTCGCGCCGGGTTTCCAGACGGCGCTCCGAATGCGCCAGATCGATGGCGAAGCGGGCGCGGTACAACTGAGTGATCTCGCCGGAGATTTCGGGAAAGCGGTCGTCGGTTTCGCCTTCTTCCGGGTCTTCTGCGGTCAGCAGGAAAACCGGGCAATTTTCCGGCGTCAGCCGGCGCAGGTGTTCGACATAGCCGCTGCGCGCGCTTTCCGGCAGTGCAGTCAGCGCGGCGCGGTCATAGACGGCGGCGATGGTGCCGAGATGTTCCGGCGTCAGCGCAAAGAAATCGCCGCAATAGATGCGGATCGCGCCGTGCTGCCACAGCGTCAGCGGCCCCAGCGCGGTGCGTTTCGGCGTCAGGCGCTGCCGGCGGAAAAAATCGCGGACGGCGACCGGGCTCAGTTCGCAACCGACTACCTGGTGCCCCTGTTCGGCCAGCCAAACGAGATCGAGGCTGCGCCCGCACAGGGGCACAAAGACCGTACCCCCTGGCGACAGGCCGAGGCTGGACCAGTAATGCGCGAGCAGCGGATTGACTTCCGCCTGGTGGAAGGCCATCCGGCCATCGCGCCAGGATTGCTGCCAGAGTTCGTTGTCGGGGCTGCTCATGGCGCTTCCTTGACGGGAAACCCCGAGACTAACACCGTTTCCCAGGCCACCCCGGCCCGATCAGGCGAAATCGAGCGGCAGCGCGGTGCGGTCGACCACCTTGCGCAAGACGAAACTGGTGTGCACGCCGGTGACGCCCTGGATGCGCGTGATCTTGTTGAGCAGCAGGTCCTGGTAGGCGTCCATGTCGCGGACAACGACCTTGAGCTGGTAATCCGACTGCTGGCCGGTGATCAGCAGGCATTCGAGCACTTCGGGAATGTCCGAGATGGTCGCCTCAAGGTTGGCGAAGCGCTCCGGCGTGTGCTGATCCATCGAGATGCCGATCAGCGCCATCAGCGTCAGGCCGAGCTTCTTTGCGTCGAGCAGGGCGCGGTAGCCGGCGATCAACCCGGCCTCCTCCAGCGTGCGCACCCGACGCAGGCAGGGCGACGGCGACAGGCCGATGCGGTCGGCCAGTTCCTGGTTGCTGATCCGACCATCCTGCTGCAGAACGCCGAGAATTTGCCGATCGTAGCGATCAATCGTTAATGAATTGCTCATGATTTTATATATACGCAATTTTCTGCCAAATTAGCTGCAAATCATGCCACAAAACGCAAGCACCTGCCGGGCGCTTTTGCTTAATATTTCGCCATCGCAACAGTTTTCCGGAGCCGCCCCATGTCGCAGCAAAAATCGTCCAAGTACACCGCTTTCCCGCCGGTCGGACTCACCGACCGCCAGTGGCCGAACCGCGTCATCGACAAGGCGCCGGTGTGGATGAGCACCGACCTGCGCGACGGTAACCAGGCCTTGTTCGAGCCGATGAACGCCGACAAGAAGATGCAGATGTTCAAGACGCTCTGCCGGATCGGCTTCAAGCAGATCGAGATCGCCTTCCCGTCGGCCTCCGAGACCGAATTCGGCTTCGTCCGCCGGCTCATCGAGGAAAAGCACATCCCCGACAACGTCACCATCGAAGTCCTCACCCAGGCGCGCGAGCACCTCATCCGCCGCACCTTCGAATCCTTGAAGGGGGCCAAGCAGGCCATCGTCCATGTCTACAACGCCACCTGCCCGAGCTTCCGCGACTTCGTCTTCGGCATGAGCAAGGCCGAAGTGGTGACCATGGCGGTCGATGCGGTCAAGTTGATCAAGTCGCTCGCTGCCGAGATGCCGGAAACGAAGATCACCCTCGAATACAGCCCGGAATTGTTCACCGCCACCGAACTCGACTTCGCCAAGGAAGTCTGCGACGCGGTCACCGCCGCCTGGGGCGCGACGCCGGACAACAAGGTCATCCTCAATCTCCCGACCACGGTCGAAATCGCCACGCCGAACATCTACGCCGACCAGATCGAGTGGATGCACCGCAACCTCGAACGCCGCGACAGCGTGATCATCAGCCTGCATCCGCACAACGACCGCGGCACCGCCGTCGCCGCCGCCGAATTGGGGCTCATGGCCGGCGCCGACCGCGTCGAGGGCTGCCTCTTCGGCAATGGCGAGCGCACCGGCAACGTCGATCTCGTGACGCTCGCACTCAACATGCACACCCAGGGCGTCGATCCGCAGCTCGACTTTTCCGACATCAACGCCGTCGCCCGCACTTACGAACACTGCACCCAGCTCCCGATCCATCCGCGCCACCCATACGTCGGGGATCTCGTTTTCACGGCCTTCTCCGGCTCCCACCAGGATGCCATCAAGAAGGGGTTTGCCGCTCAAAAGGCGGATGAGACCTGGTCAGTGCCCTATCTCCCGATCGACCCGGCAGACGTCGGCCGTTCCTACGACTCGGTCATCCGCGTCAACAGCCAGTCGGGCAAGGGCGGCATCGCCTACCTGATGGAAACCGAGCACGGCATCGTCATGCCACGCCGCCTCCAGGTCGAGTTCTCCGGCGTCGTCCAGAAGCACACCGACACGCATGGCGGCGAAGTGAGCGCCGACGACATCTGGCAACTCTTCGCCCGGACCTACCTCGACGCCGGTGACAGCATCCGCTACCGCGAGCACCACCTGTTCGAGCACGGCTCGCAACAGGGCATCCGCCTCACTGTCGACATCGGCGGCACCACGCACGTGCTCAGCGGCGAGGGCAACGGCCCGATCAACGCGGCAATGCACGCCCTGGCAAGCGCTGGCATCCAGGCCCAGGTGCGCAGCTACGAGGAGCGCTCGATGGTGCCGATGGGCGAGGACGGCAACGCCCGCGCCTGCGCCTTCATCGAAATGGCCGCCAGCGGCCGCGGCGAATGTTACGGCGCCGGCATCGACGGCAACATCGTCACCGCCTCGATCAAGGCCCTGATCAGCGGCATCAACCGGCTCGGCGTCAACGCCCTCGACGCCGCCGCCTGATCGCCCGGGCGCTTGCCGGATTTTCGGCAAGCGCCTGAATTTCCGGGTTTTTCTTGCCAACACCCGGTTCACGGCGTAAGATGCAGCCTCTTATCGACGCCATCCAGGCGTCACCGCCATCGTTCTGCCGCGCCAGATGCCGTCCCCCATGCCGCCCTCGCCCACCGCGATCCCGGCAAGCCGAACCGCACATTTCTCCGTTGCATAGCGCCGTCCCACCGCCCGTTTCCGTAGCCTGACCCGGCCTGCGCGACGCGCCGCTCACCCTGGAATTGCATGGTTCGCATACAGTTTGCGATCGACCTCAACTACGCACTGAACTCCCCCGGCGCCGATTTCGTTTTCAACATCCACGCCGCCCAGACCGCCAGTCAGCACATCGTCAGCGAAACCCTGCAGATCAATCCGCAGATCATCCCGGCGATCCAGACCGAGCCGCAGACCTGCGCGCGCTTCATGCGCCTCAACGTGGCCGCCGGCCCGCTGCACGTCGCCTACCGGGCCATCCTCGACATCGACCAGCACATCGGCAATCCGGACGAAATTCCCGAAACGCCCATCGACCGCCTGCCGCTGTCGGCCCTGACCTACATCTACCCCAGCCGCTATTGCCAGTCGGATCGACTGGCAACGCTGGCCATGACCGAATTCGGCCACCTGCCCAAGGGTTATCGCCGGGTCGAGGCCATCTGCAACTGGGTCAACCGCCATGTCGCCTTCCGCTCGGCCACCAGCAGTTCGACGACCTCGGCTGTCGACACCCTGGTAGACCGCGTCGGCGTCTGCCGCGACTTCGCCCATCTGATGATCGCGATCTGCCGGGCGCTGAGCATCCCGGCACGTTTCACCACCGGCATCGACTACGGTGCCGACCCGGCGCTTGGGCCGACCGACTTCCACGCCTACGTCGAGGTCTTCCTCGACAACCGCTGGTACATCTTCGACCCGTCAGGGACCGCGATTCCGATGGGTTTCGTCCGCATCGGCACCGGCCGCGATGCCGCCGACGTGTCCTACGCCACCATTTTCGGCAGCGTCAGCTCGCCGCCACCGCTGATCTCGGTCAGCGCCATCACCGAAAACGGACGCCCGTGGGAAATGCCGCGCCGCCGTTCCGACGCCCTGTCCACCGATGCCACGGTCGACTGGCAAGCAAATTCCCCGATCAATCACTGAAGGAGCAGCACATATGGCCAAGGAAGAACTACTCGAAATGATGGGCGTCGTCGAAGACGTCCTGCCCGACGGGCGCTATCGCGTGCTGCTGGATAACGGCCACAAGATGGTCGCCTACACCGCCGGCAAGATGAAGAAGCACCACATCCGCATCCTGCTCGGCGACAAGGTCAGTCTGGAGCTGTCACCCTACGACCTGACCAAGGGCCGGATCACCTTCCGTCACCTGGAAACGCGCAGCGGCAGCACGCCGCCGCCCCCGCGCCGCCGTCACTGAGCGGGATTACTCGTCGTTGCCGGCCGACGCCTCGGGCGTTTCGGCAGCAAAGACGAGTTCGCCGTTGCGCACACGGAAAACACCGCGCAACTCGCCCATCCCCTCTGCCGGCTCCTCGTCGAGTCGCGCCCAGGCCGTACAGGTCTGCGACTCGGTCGCATACATGCGCTTGCCGACCTTGGCGATGAAAGCCCCCGACGGCACCTGCCAGATTTCCACGCGCGTGTTCTCGGTCCCGGCCCCCAGGCTGTGCCGGCGCAGGCAGGCCGGCATGCGCGAGACGACCAGCCAGAGATTGACCTTCTTGTCCCAGAACAGCGGCTGCTCACGGACCAGCGCCAGGTAATGCTCACGCGTGCCGTCGATGTCCATCGCCGCGCGGTCATCCACACAGGCACTCAGCAGGGGGATGGCCAGCAGCAGGGTGAGCAGGGCACGCAGACGCATGATCTTTTTCCTCAGCGCATTTTCCAGGTCAGCGACTCACCCGCACGCAGCGGGACGATGTCGTCGGTCGAGACATAAGGATAGCTCGCCGGCACCGTCCATGTCTCCTTCATCAAGGTGACGGTGTCGGTATTGCGCGGCAGGCCGTACCAGTCCGGACCGTTGAAGCTGGCAAAAGCTTCCAGCTTGTCGAGCGCCCCGGCATTCTCGAAGGCCTCGGCATACAGTTCGATGGCGGCGTAGGCCGTGTAGCAGCCGGCACAGCCGCAGGCGGCTTCCTTGGCACCCTTGGCGTGCGGCGCCGAATCGGTACCGAGGAAGAATTTCGGATTGCCGGAAATCGCCGCCGCCACCAGTGCCTCGCGATGCGTCTCGCGCTTGAGTACCGGCAGGCAGTACCAGTGCGGGCGCACGCCGCCCTGGAAGATGGCGTTGCGGTTGTAGAGCAGGTGGTGGGCGGTGATCGTCGCCGCGACGTTGGCCGCGGACGAGGCCACGAATTCGGCGGCGTCCTTGGTGGTGATGTGCTCCATCACCACCTTCAGCTTCGGAAAACGCTGCGTCAGCGGCAACAGCACGGTGTCGATGAAGACCTTCTCGCGGTCGAACAGGTCGACCGCCGGATCGGTGACTTCGCCATGCACCAGTAGCGGCAGACCGACGCGCTCCATTTCGGCGAGCGTCGCATCGGCCTTGCGGATGTCGGTCAGACCGGCATCGGAATTGGTCGTCGCACCGGCCGGATACAGCTTGACCGCCTTGACGAAACCGGACGCCGCCGCCTTGGCGATTTCCGCCGGCTGCATGTTGTCGGTGAGGTAAAGCGTCATCAGCGGCTCGAAAGCCATGCCGGCCGGCAGTGCGGCCAGGATGCGGTCACGGTAGGCGGCTGCCAACTCGACCGTCGTCACCGGCGGCTTGAGGTTGGGCATGACGATGGCCCGGCCGAACTGGCGGGCGGTATGGGGCAGCACGGCGGCCAGCGCTTCGCCGTCGCGCAGGTGGAGGTGCCAGTCGTCGGGGCGGGTGATGGTGATTTGCATGGGGTCTCTCTCGTGAATTTCCGCAATTCTAGCTTTTCAGCGCCAGGGCGCGCTCGTACAGCGCATTCTTCGCCTCACCGCTGATCGCTGCCGCCAGCTTGGCCGCCTGCTTGGTGCCCAGGCCTTCGTCGAGCAGCAGCTTGAGTACGCGCTCGCCCTCGCCGCTGGCGGCATCGGCGGGCGCGCCGGAAACGATCAGGACGAACTCGCCGCGCTGGCGGTTGGGGTCGGCCTTGAACCATTCGAGCGCGCCGTTCAGCGGCAGGGCATCGATGTTTTCAAACAGCTTGGTCAGTTCGCGGGCGACCACCAGCGTGCGTTCGCCAAATACTTCCGCCATCTCGGCGACGGTGTCGAGCACGCGGTGCGGCGCCTCGTAAAACACCAACGCGTAGGGATGCCCCGCCAGCGCTTCAAGCGCCTGCCGGCGCTGCCCGGCCTTGCTCGGCAGGAAGCCGTAGAACAGGAAGTGCTCGTCGGTCAGGCCGGCAGCGGACAGCGCAGTGGTTGCCGCGCAGGCGCCGGGCAAAGGCACGACCTGGCAACCGGCAGCACGGACGGCGGCGACGATGCGCGCGCCGGGGTCGGAGATGCCCGGCGTACCGGCGTCGGAGATCAGCGCAACGGCTTCGCCGGCCTGCAGCTTGTCGACGATGCGGGCGGCCGCTTCGTGTTCGTTGTGCTGGTGCGCCGGCAGGGTTCTGGCGCGGGCGCCGAGCTGCTTGAGCAGCGGTGCACTATGCCGGGTGTCCTCGCAGGCGACCCAGGGCACGGCGCGCAGGACGTCCTCGGCCCGGCGGGTCAGGTCGGCGAGATTTCCCAGCGGCGTCGGCACGACGTACAATGCCGCAATCAATTCATTTGTCATTTTCAGCGATGCGGACAAAAACCAACGATACCACCGTGGCGCGCGGTCGCGAAGCCGAAACGCAGGCCGCGACGTATCTCGAAGGCTGCGGCCTGCGCCTCGTCGCGCGCAATTTCCGGGTGCGCGGCGGCGAGATCGACCTGATCATGCGCGACCGCGCAACCCTGGTCTTCGTCGAAGTCCGCCAGCGCAGCCGCAGCGATTTCGGCGGCGCCGGCGCCAGCATCACCGCCGCCAAGCAGCGCCGCATCGTGCTCGCCGCCCGCCACTGGCTGGCCTGGCGGGGCGATTGCGCCTGCCGCTTCGACTGCGTGCTGATCGATGGCGAACGTCTGGAATGGCTACGCGATGCGTTTACTGGCGACGCTTAGTCTCGCACTCTGGCTGGTCAGCGCCGAAGCACAGTCCATCCGCCTGCTGATTCAGGCCTCGCCGCTGGCCGGCAGTCAGTACTACGCGCTCGGCGCCTTCTGGTCGCAGATCCGCGTCGGCGACGAACTGGACCTGGTCCGCGAAGCCGACAACCGCCACGATGCCCGCGCCATCCGCGTCGACTGGCAGGGCCACCAGCTTGGCTATCTCCCCCGGGTCCAGAACCGGGCGCTGTCGGCAGCGATGGACAAGGGCGAGCGCCTGCGCGGGCGCGTCGCGGGCCTGACCGAACACCCCGACCCATGGCGGCGCGTCATCGTCGAGGTCTATCTCGAGCTGTGATGTAGAATCATGCACTCCCCTCCACGAAGACCCCGTTCCATGGATTTGATTGCCCGCGTCGCCCAGCATTTCGAAGACAGCGCCCAGACCAAGCTCAATGCCGTCGATGCGATGTCGGCACCGATTGCCGCCGCCATCGAAACGATGACCGGCTGCCTGCTCAACGGCAGCAAGATCCTGGCGTGCGGCAATGGCGGCTCGGCCGCCGACGCCCAGCATTTTGCCGCCGAACTGGTCGGCCGTTTCGAGGCCGAGCGCCAGGAACTGGCGGCCATCGCCCTGACCACAGACTCGTCCATCCTGACCGCGGTCGGCAACGATTACGGCTTCGCCCACGTCTTTTCCCGCCAGGTCCGCGCCCTCGGCCACGCCGGCGACGTGCTGCTGGCCATCTCGACCTCCGGCAATTCCGGCAACGTCATCGAAGCGATCAAGGCCGCCCACGAACACGACATGCGCATCATCGCGCTGACCGGCAAGGGCGGCGGCGAGATCGGCGACATGCTGCGCGACGACGACATCCATCTGTGCGTCCCCGCCGACCGCACCGCGCGCATCCAGGAAACGCATCTTCTGATCATCCACTGCCTGTGCGACGGTATCGACGCACTGCTACTTGGAGTCGAATGACATGAAAAACCGCCTCAGCCTTTCCCTGATCCTCCTTGCCCTGGCCGTCCCGACCCTGCAGGGCTGCTTCCCGGCCGTCGTCGCCGGCGCCGCCGTGGGCGTGATGAGCATCCACGACCGGCGCACCACCGGCACCCAGGCCGACGACGAAACCACCGAATGGCGGGCTCGTGGCCGCATTCCCGAACAGTACAAGGCACAGTCGCGGGTCAATTTCACGTCGTACAACCGTCGCCTGCTGATCACCGGCGAAGTCCCCAACGAGGATGCGAAGTCGGCCATCGAAGCGGAAGCCCGCAAGCTCGACGGCGTCCGCGAGGTGTACAACGAACTGGTGATCGCCCCGGCATCGACGCTGCCCCAGCGCAGCAATGATTCCTTCATCGACTCCAAGGTCAAGGCCCGCCTGGTCGACAGCAACCAGGTTTCGGCCAACCACATCAAGGTCGTCACCGAACGTGGTGCCACCTACCTGATGGGCGTGGTCAACGAGCGCGAGGCCAAGGTGGCGATTTCGGTCGCCCGCACCACGGCCGGCGTGCGCAAGGTGGTCAACATCCTGGAAGTGCTCGCCGACGACGAAATCCGCCGCCTCGACGCCCAAGCCCTGGGCGCCCGCCAGGCGCCGCCGAACCAGGCGGCACCGGTCGAAAAACGCTGATTCTTTCGCCACCGACGACAAGGGAAGGTCAAAATGAATCTGGAAAAGGTCGTTTTCGGTTTTTTCATCGTCCTCGCGGCGACCCTGAACTTCGGTTTTTTCCTCGGCGACATCGACCGCCCGGAACTGCATCACGTCTATGAACTGGCGGCCGCACTGGTCGTCAGCCTGATCGCCACCGCGCTCAAGTTCGGCGATCGCACGCAGATCGGCGCCATCCACCTGGCCACCAGCCTGGTCGCCGACCTGCAACTGATCGCCGCCGCCGTCACCTGGGCGGTTGCCGTGCATGTCACCGGCGAGGGCATGACCGCCTCGGTCACGTCCAGCGTCGTCTCGCTGTCCGGCGGCGCGCTGTTCGCCAACGTCGTGTCGGTCATCCTGCTGATTGTCGAAACCGTGATGCTGCGCCGCTGACGCGGAGCCGACGGTGGTCAACAGCACCTTCTTCCTGGTCCTGCGGCGCATGCGTGCGCCGATCATCCTGCTGATCGTTCTCTACGCGATCTCGGTCTTCGGCCTGACGCTGGTCCCCGGCGTCGACGGCGACGGCAACCCGGCGCCACCGCTGTCCTTCTTCCACGCCTTCTACTTCATCAGCTACACGGCGACGACCATCGGTTTCGGTGAAATCCCGAATGCCTTCTCCGACGCCCAGCGACTGTGGGTCATCGTTTGCATCTACCTGTCGGTGGTCGGCTGGTCGTATGCGCTGATCACACTGATCGCCCTGCTTCAGGACAAGGGCTTCCAGAACACGCTGACCGCCAGCCGCTTCCAGCGCCGCGTCCGCCGGCTCAAGGAACCCTTCTACCTGGTCTGCGGTTGCGGCGAGACCGGCGGGCTGATCTGCCGCAACTTCGACCGCCTCGGCCAGGCCTTCGTGGTGCTGGAAAAGGACGAACTGCGCGTCGAGGAGCTCGACCTGCTCGATTTCAAGACCGACACCCCGGCGCTGGCCGCCGACGCCAGTCTGCCCGACAACCTGTTGCTGGCCGGCCTGCAGCACCCGAAATGCCGTGGCGTGCTGGCGGTCACCAACGACGAACAGGCCAACCTGGCCATTGCCATCGCCGTCCACCTGCTCGCGCCCAAACTGCCGATCATCGCCCGCGCGCGCAGCCCGTCGGTGACCGCCAACATGGCGTCATTCAACACCGACCACATCATCAATCCCTTCGAGCGCTTCGCCGATCACCTAGCACTGGCGGTCGCCGCGCCGGAACGCTTCCGCCTGATCGAACTGCTGACCAGCCTGCCGGACTCGCCGATCCCGGCCCCGCACCGTCCACCACGCGGTCACTGGATCCTGTGCGGCTACGGCCGCTTCGGCCAGGCCGTCGCCCAACGCCTGCAGGCCGCCGGCATCCGCCTGAGCATCATCGACCCGACCGCACCCGGCGGCGACGAACGCATCGTCGGCGACGGCACCGAAGCCGGAACGCTGATCGCCGCCGGCATTGCCGACGCCTCCGGCATCATCGCCGGCAGCGACAACGACGTGAATAACCTGTCGATCGCCGTCACCGCGACCGAACTCAAGCCCGATCTGTTCGTCGTCACCCGCCAGAACCAGGTGGCCAACAGCGCGCTGTTCCAGGCCTACGGCCCGGAGTTCGCGATGGTGCCGAGCCACATCGTCGCCCACGAGTGCATCGCCATCCTGACCACGCCCCTGCTCGCCCGCTTCCTCGACGAACTGGGCAGGCGCGACGAAAGCTGGTGCCACGCCCTGGTCGAACGCCTGCAAACCCTGTGCAACGGCTTGACCCCGACCGTCTGGAGCATCCGCCTGAACGCCTCGGAAGCCCCAGCCGCCCGATTGTCGCTGATGCGCGGCCGGGCCTTTACCCTGGCCGAAATCCTGCGCGACGACAGCGACCGCAGCCGGCAATTGCCCGCCATCCCGCTGCTGGTCGAGCGCAGCGACCGGATTCACCTGCTGCCGGACGGCGATTTCGAGCTGGCCGCCGGCGACCAGTTGCTGTTCGCCAGTTCGCTGACCACCCTCAACCGCCTCAAGCTGACGCTGCAGAACGCCAACGAGATCGACTACGTACTCGACGGCAAGACCCATTCGGGCAGCTGGTTGTGGGAAAAGATCGCCGGCATCCGATAACTTTCGCCACCAGCACGCCCCGCCATGAACGACACCTTGTCACAAGCCCGCGAGCACTTCCTGCACGGCATTGCCGAGTTTGAAGCCGGCCGGGACATAAGCGCCCGCAACGCCTTTCTCGCTGCGCTTGAACTCGCACCGGGCAGGCTTTCCGTCATGGTCAATCTGGCCGCCACCCATTTCCGCCTGGGCGAATTCGCCGCCGCCCGCGAACTGTTGCAGGCCATCGTCGGCCAGGAGCCCGAAAACCTTGAGGCACTCGTTCAACTCGGCATTTGCGAGGAGGCCCTGGGGCACTGGGACGCTGCCGCCAGGGCTCTGGAAAAAGGGCTGGCGACCGGACAGCCCCCCGATCTGTGGTTGCTGTGCAGCCAGTGTTTCGGGCGCTCCGGGAATCATGCCGGCGCTCTGACCGCCGTAGACAAGTGTCTGGCCGCCGCCCCCGGACACGCCGAAGCCTGGAGTACGCGCGGAAGTTTGTTGCGGGAAATCGGCCGTTACGAGGAAGCGGCCGAAGCATTTCGCAAGGCCATCGCCCATGGCGGCGACAACGAACTCAACCGCTACTACCTGGCTTCGGTCAGCACGGCAGCGCAACCGACAACACCACCGGCAAGCTATGTACAGGCGCTGTTCGACGACTACGCCGACGATTTCCAGCAACATCTGCTGGGCAGCCTGCGTTACCAGGGCCACCGCACGCTGACCGAGCCGCTGCTGCGCGCCGGCAAGCGCTACCCGGTGGCCGTAGATCTCGGCTGCGGCACCGGCCTGTGCGGCGAACAACTGCTGCCGCTGGTCGATCACATCGACGGCGTGGACCTGTCCGGCGCCATGCTCGAACAGGCGCGTGCCCGCAACATCTACCGCCGACTCGAGCAAAGTGAACTGAACGCATTTCTCGCTGCCAGGCAGGAAGCGGCCGACCTGTTCATCGCGGCCGATGTCTTCAGTTACGTGGGCGACCTCGACGGCAGCTTCGCGGCCATCCGTCGGCTGCTCAAGCCGGGCGGCTGTTTTGCCTTCACCGTCGAGCAACTGGCCGCGGCCGACGGTTTCGCCTTGCAACCCTGTCTGCGCTATCACCATAGCGAGACCTACATCCGCCGGCTGGCCGAAAAACACGGCTTCCGCGTCCAGGACCTGAGCATCCACCCCTTGCGCTACGACCAGGAGCGCCCCATTCCCGCGCTCTACGTTTATCTGGCCTGAAACCCGAGCACGAGTTCCGGCAGCAGCGTGCTCAGGAAAGGCAACAGCGAGATGGTCAGCACGCCGAGAAAGATCGCCAGCGCCGCCGGCAGCACCGACACCGCCACCTCGCGCAGCGACTTGCCGAACATCGCCGACGAGAAGTAGAGGTTCATGCCCGACGGCGGCGTCAGGTAGGCGAGTTCCAGGTTGGCCAGGAAGATGATGCCGAAATGCACCGGGTCGATGCCGTAGGCCAGCGCGATCGGCAGCAGCAGTGGCACCAGAACGACGATGGCGGCGTAGATTTCCATCAGCGCACCGGCCAGCAGCAGGAACAGGTTGAGCGCGATCAGGAAGGTCCATTTGTTGGGCAGCACCGACTGCACCCAGTCGATGGCGCGGTCCGGGATGCCGGCATCGACCAGGAAATTGGTCAGCCCCAGCGCCATGCCGAGGATCAGCATGATGCCGCCGATCACCTGCGCGCAATCGACCAGCGCGCGCAGCACGCCGCGAAAATCGATCTCGCGGTGCAGCAGCGATTGCGTCAGCAAGGCATAGGCCGCCGTCAGTGCTGCGCTCTCGGTCGGCGTGGCAAAACCGCCGACCAGCGAACCGACCGCCACCACCGGCGCCAGGATTTCCCACTTGGCCGCCCAGGCGGCGCGGCGGGCGGCAGCGAAGTCGGGGCGCGACGGCGGCGCCACCACCGTCTGTTCGCCACGGCGCAGGAAGCCGCCAACGACCAGCAGGAAGAAGATCATCACCAGCGCCGGCAGGATGCCGGCCAGGAACATGGTATTGATCGGCACGCGGGCGATGATCGCGTACATGATCAGCGGCACCGACGGCGCCAGCAGCACGCCCAGCGCGCTGGCACTGGTCACCAGACCGATGCCGCGGCGCTCCGGAAAACCCGCTTTCATCAGCAGCGGCAGCAACAGGCCGCCGAGCGCCAGGATGGTCACGCCGCTGCCGCCGGTCAGCGCGGTGAAGCAGGAACAGAGTACAGCGGCGGCCAGCGCCGTGCCGAGCACGCCACCGCCGAATAGTGCGGTAAATAGCGCGCCGAGGCGGGCAGCGGCACCGGTGCGGGCAAACACCAGGCCGGCCAGGGTGAACAGCGGCAAGGCCGGCAGCGAGGGATTCACCGTGATCTGGTAATGACTGAGCGGCACCGCCGCCAGCGGCTGACCCTCGCTCCAGAACAGGGCCAGCGCCAGCCCACCGAGCACGGTGAACACCGGCCCCCCGCACAACAACAGGAGCAGCAGGCCAATGGCGAAGGGCCACAGGGCGAGCATCTCGCCGTCGTACTGCTGGGCAAACAACCAGCCGAGGGCCGGCAGCGCCAATAGCGCGGCGATCCGCCATGGCAGGTCAGCCTCCAGGCGCCAGCCGAAACGGGCGCCGAGCAGCAGGAAACCCAGCGGCATGGCGAGCATGAACCACCAGCCGACAATACCGTGAGCGATGTCGCGCGGCATCTCCATCTCGGCCAGGACAAAGGTCGCACTGGCCTGCGCCAGCATGCCGCAAAGCACGGCCGAGCCAGCGCGGGCGTAACGCCCGGCCCAGCGGCGCAGGCGGGCGTCGCGGGCGGCGGCGAAACCGGCGCCGAGCGAAGTCAGATGATTGCCGCGCTCGGCAACCAGGGCGCCGAACATGGCCAGCACCAGCCCGGCGTGCTGGACGAAGGACGGCGCGTTGGCGATGCCGACACCGAACAGCGGCCGCAGGACGATCTCGACCAGCGGCAGGGCCAGCATCAGCGCCAGCGCGGCCGCCGCGAGCACGGCGTCGAATGACGCCAGACGAGCGAGCGCCTTCATCGCTCAGCGCTTGCCGGCACGGAAGTCCTTGAGATGCCCGACCACCTCGTCGAAAGTCGCCGCCGGCACCAGGCGACCGCGAATCTGCGGGTAGAGGCGTTCGGCCAGCGCGTTCCAGGCCTGCATCTGGGCGGCATCGGGGGTATTCACGGTCAGCCCGCGTTTCTGCATCGCCGCCACCGCCTCGTCGACTTCCTTGCGCGCCTGGGCACGGATTTCGGCACCGGCCTTGGCGCCGGCTTCGCGCACCGCCTGCTGGGTAGCCGGGCTCATCGCGTCCCACGACTTCTTGGTGACGATCAGCGCGCCGACGATGGGCGCCCAGTTGAGGTCGAGCATGTTGCCGGCGGTGTTGTAGATCTGCGTCGCCAGCGCGAAATAGGGCGTGGACGGGACGGCGTCGATCATCCCGGTCTGGATCGCCGGCAGGATGTCGGCGGTTTCCAGCGGCACCGGCGTGTAGCCGAGGCGCTTCATGATTTCCTGCTGTTCGGATTCACCGCCCCAGGCAAAGAACTTCATCGACTTGTAGTCGTCGGGATGGCGCGCCGGCTTCTTCGAGAAGAAGCGCACCCAGCCGGCGTCGCCCCAGGCGAGCACGACGAAACCCTGGTCGAGGAATTTCTTCTCCATCGCCGGGCGCATCTTCTCGCGCACGTAATCGACCTCTTCCCAGCTGCGGAACATCAGCGGCATCGCCTGCAACGCGGCAATCGACGGCTCGATCTCGCGCAGGCCGACCACCGACATCAGCGCTCCCTGCAACTGGCCGATGCGCATGCGCCGCACCATGTCGGTCTCGCCGCCCTGACTACCGTCGGGATAGACCAGGTAGCGACCGCCGCCCTGGGCCTTGCGCCAGGCTTCGCCCAGGCCCATCAACTGGCGGTGGTAGAGCGAATTCTTCGGCGCCAGCGTGCCGATGCGCAATTGCTGTTCCTGGGCGGAAGCGACAGGCGCCAGCAGCGAGATCAGACTCCCCAGACAGAGGACGGCAAACAGTTTCTTCATGATTTCTCCGGATCAGAACAGGTCGGGCGCCTGTTCGAGCAGCCAGGCCGCGCGGCGGCGCATGACTTCGTTTTGCAGCGTCAGCGGACTGCCGGCCGTGTCGCGCACCGCCAGCGCCTGGCGCAAGAGGGTTTCAAAGTTTTCGCGCTGGCCCGCCGGCAGGGCAATGCTCTCCGCCTTGGCGACGAACACGGCGGCGCTGCCACCGGCCGCCCGCGCGATGGCGGCGTCGAACCAGCGCACCGCTTGGGCCCGGTCACCGCCCGGACGCGCCGCTTCCAGCGTCGCCCGCAGGCTGGTCAGGGCGCCGTTGCCCCAGTCGGGGTCGGCGGCCTCGGCCACGGCGGCGAGGCGGACGACCAGCGGCAGGTCGGCAACGATTTCGGGGTCGTCCTTGGCCAAGGCGATCCAGCTGCCCCAGGCGGCAGCAGCCCAGTAGGCGAGGCCGGCATCGCTTGCCGCCAGCGTCACGTTAGCCGACGGATCGGCCAGCGCTACAGCAAAGCCGGGATGGCGAATCTCCAGCGCGCGCAATGCGTGCCGGCTGGCCCGCTGGTAGAGACCGGCGGCGCGGCGGCGCAGATGCTCGGCAGCAGCCAGATCGTCGCGCTCGACGCGGTCGGCCTCGAAAGCGACGAAAGCGTAGGCGTATTCGGTCATGCGCGCGGCCAGGCCTTCGGCCAGCGCGGCGTGGCCGGGCTGTTGCGCGAGCACGGCTTCGGACAGCTTGAGATAAAAGGGTGCAGCATCGCGCGCCAGTTCGGGGTCGTTTTCCGCCCCCTGGCTTTGCCCGGCGAGTTCGTCGGCCAGACTGTTGATGACCAGCGCGCGCGGCGAACAGGCGCTCAGGGCAATCGCCGCCAGCAGGCAGAGGCAGGTCAGCGGCAGGGAACGGGCGGCGATGATCATCCCGGCAGCTTAGCCGGGCGATGTTACGGCGCCGTTACCACTGTAACAATGCGTACCCATCCGGCAATTCGCCGCCGATCCGGGGCACAATGAAGGCCTTGCCTCACCCCCGGCCGCGATGACCCAGATTTTCCCCCTCACCGCCCTGCTCCTCGGTGTCGCCCTGCTGCTGCTCGGCAGCGGCCTGCTCGGCACGCTGCTCGCAGTGCGCGGCGGCATCGAAGGCTTCGACAGCCAGACGCTGGGCAGCATCGGCGCCATGTACTTCGTCGGCTTCCTGGCCGGCACTTATCTCGGGCCGATGATGATCCGTCGCGTCGGCCATGTCCGCGCCTTCGCCTTCTTCACCGCCGCCATCGCCTGCGCCGCCTTGCTCCACGAACTGGTCGCCAATCCCTGGGTGTGGGGGCTGCTGCGCCTGATCACCGGGATGGGGATGGTCGGCCTGTACACGACCATCGAAAGCTGGCTCAACAGCCATGCGGCGCCCGCCCAGCGCAGCCGCATCTTCGCCACCTACATGGCGGTCAATCTCGGTTCTCTGGCGCTGGCGCAGCAGTTGCTGCACTGGAGCGACCCGGCCGGGCACGTGCTGTTCGCGCTGGCGGCGCTGTCGATCTGCGCTGCCGTGATGCCGGTCGCGGCAACACGACTGGCCCAGCCGGTGGTCGAGGAAGTTCATGGCATCGCCCTGCGCACGCTCTTTGACCGCGCGCCGGTTGCCTGCGCCGCCGGCCTGCTCTCCGGTTTCGCCCAAGGCGCCTTCTGGGGCCTGGCGCCGGTCTGGGCCGATACCAGCGGCCTCGGCCACAACGGCGTCGCCTGGTTCATGACTGTCGCCATCATCGGCGGCGCGGCTTTCCAATGGCCGATCGGCATCGTCACCAACCACCTGGATCGCGGCCACGTGATCAGCATCATCGCGCTGATCGCCGCCGTGCTCGCCGGTGGTCTGCTACTGGCGTCGGCGCACGGCCTGGGCTGGATACTGCTGGCGGTTTTTGTCTATGGCGGCTTCGCCTTTGCCATGTACCCGCTGGCCGTCGCCCGCATGATGGACCGTCTGGAAAAACCGGAGATCATCGCCGGCTGCGCCAGCCTGTTGCTGCTGCACGGCGTCGGCGCCAGCATCAGCCCCTTCCTCGCCGGGACGCTGATGCATCACTTCGGCCCGTCGGCGCTGCCGGCCTGGTTCATCGCCACCCAGTGCCTGCTGGCCGGCACCGCCTGGTGGCTATCGGCCAGGGCCCCGGCCGATGTCGAACATCAGACGCCGATGACGCCGATGGTGCGAACCTCGCCGGCCGTCATCGAGATGCTGGAACCGGAAGCTCACTGAACGCTGCCGACCGCCTCAAGGAACTCCTTCCCCCAGCGGTCGATGTCGTTGTGACAGACGATTTCGTTCAGACCGCGCAGGCGCGAATCGCGTTCGACCGGGTCCATTTCGATGGCCTGGCGCAGACGCTCGCGCAAGTCGGCCGGGTCGTGCGGATTGGTCAGCAGGGCGCCGTGCAGTTCGGCGGCCGCACCGGCGAACTCCGACAGCACCAGCACACCGCGCCCGTCGGTCTGGCCCTGGGTGGCGACATATTCCTTGCACACCAGGTTGAGGCCGTCGCGTAGCGGGGTGATCCACATCACGTCGCTTTCCGCATACCAGGCGACCACTTCCTCGAAGGGCAGCGGCCGGAAGAAGAAGCGGATCGGCGACCAGCCGACTTCGGCGTATTGACCGTTGACCCGGCCGACCGCCTGTTCGATCTGCACCTGTAGTTCGTCGTAGATGGTCATTTCCTTGGCCGCCGGCACGCAGACGACGACCAGCGAGACCTTGCCACGCATTTCCGGATTGCGTTCGAGCAGGTCGCCAAACGCCCGGATCTTCTCCAGCGTGCCCTTGGTGTAGTCAAGCCGCTCGACCGACAGCACCAGACGCTTGCCGGCAAATTCGTTGCGGATCGCCGCCCGCCGCCCCGGCGTCTTGGGATGTTGCAGCGACTGCCGGATACGATTGAGATCAAGCCCGACCGGATGCGCCCCCAGGCCAATCTGCCGGCCATGCACCTCGATCCGCGTGGTCATCGTCTCCAGCCCGACGGCGCAGCCATAGGTCAGGTAGCGCGGCGCGCAGGCCCGACGCTCGATGATCTGCAGCGAGGCGACGCCGGATGCAACGTCGACGAAGTTCTCCGCCTGACGCGGAATGTGAAAGCCGATGTAGTCACACTGCAGCAGGCTGCCGACGATTTCGCGGCGCCAGGGCAGAACGTTGAAGGCATCGGCCGACGGGAAATAGGTGTGGTGGAAGAAAGCGATCTTCACATCCGGGCGCAGCTCGCGCAGCACCGCCGGCACCATCCACAGGTTGTAGTCGTGCAGCCAGATGGTCGCCCCCTCGGCCGCTTCGGCCGCGGCCCGCTCGGCAAACTTGCGGTTTACGGCGAGAAATACCTGCCAGTCTTCCTCGCGGAACACGGCCCGCTCCCAGAAGGTATGCAGCGTCGGCCAGAAGGCTTCCTTGGAAAAACGCTTGTAGAAGACGTCGACCTCGTCCTTGCTCAAGGCCACCCGCGCCGCCAGCAGACCCGGATAGGCCTTGGCATCGACGGTGGTATGCACCTCGAACGGCGGGTCGTTCGCTTCGTCGTGGATACTCCAGGCAACCCAGGAACCGCGCCGCCCCGCCCCGAAAAAGGACAACAGGGTGGGAATGATGCCGTTAGGCGATTTCGGCCGGCGCTGCACGATGCGCCCGTTGATCCGGTGCTCCTCGTAGGGCAGGCGGTGATAGACCATGACCAGTTCGGCCGGACCGCGCTCAGCACTGACCGTCGCCGCGTCGAGATAGCCCGGCTGGAGCAGCGAGAAATGGACAATCGCTTCCAGAATGCCGCCGCATCCTGGCTCGCTGGCGTGCAGCGTCTTCGGCAGATCGGCGGTGGCCGCCAGCAGGGCCGGTTCCGAATCGCCGACGCAGACGCCCTGGAAACCGGCTTCGTACATTGCCAGATCGTTGAGCGTGTCACCGGCTACCAGCACCTGATCATCGGCAACGCCAAGCTGGGCGACCAGCGCGCGCAGGCTGCTGCCCTTGTTCACGCCGGCTGGCAACAGGTCGAGATAGCGGCTGGCCGAATAGAGGACTTCGCAATCAAGCGCGCGCGCCGCTTCGACCAGTTGCGGCGTCACCGCATCCTGGTGACAGAAATAGGAACAGCGCCGCTGCTGCGGTACTTCCTGGCGCTCCAGCTCGGGAAACCGCGCCATCGCCTCGGCGACCGCCCGTTCACCGGGCCAGCGCAGATCGATATCGGCCTGCAACGGCTGCACCGGCTGCAGCGAAGCGCCTTCGACAATGGTGCCGCCGACATCGCAGATGATGTAGTCGGGTGTCGGCACCAGCGGGTCGGCGAGCAGCGGCATCACCGCCTCCAGCCCGCGCCCGGTGACAAACACCAGCTGGATGTCCTGGCTGCCGGCAATCAGTTGATAAAGGGTCTGGCGGTGTTCCGCCGAACCGCCGAGAAAGGTTCCGTCAAGGTCGGTGGCCAATAGCATTGCGTCACTCCCGGACGCCCCCCGGAGCGGCGAAACCACAGGACATCAACAGCAAAAAAACCGTCGCACCCCAGGGTGCAACACGAACAAATTACATTGACAATCAATGTAATTTGCCGCCGCGTCAAACATTGTAACAAGCCATCTATATGATTCAAAATATAATTTGCACGACAGACTATTTAAACAACGCAAACTTGATTTGAAAATCAACCAATAAACCAAGCAAACTGGAGAACAACATGCTGCCCAGCGACCCGGGGTCACTACACAATCTGCTCCAGCAATTCGCCACCCCGCTGCGGATTGCCACCATCTTCACGCTGGCCCTGTTCTTTCAATACCTGATCAACCGCACAGCGCCAAAATTCCGCGAACTGATCGCCAGCCGCCAGGAAAACCTTGAGGGTGCGCAGCGGGTGCGCACGCTATCGCGCGTACTCCGTTACGCCCTGACGGTGATCCTGACTGTGGTCACCGGTCTGCTGATACTCGGCGAACTCGGCATCTCGGTCGCGCCGCTGCTTGGTGCCGCCGGGGTCGCCGGCATTGCCGTCGGTTTCGGCGCACAGAGCCTGGTCAAGGACTACTTCACCGGCTTCTTCCTGCTGCTGGAAAACCAGATCCGCATCGGTGACGTCATCGAAGCCGGCGGCAAGATCGGCGCCGTCGAGGAATTGACCCTGCGTTACCTGCGCCTGCGCGACTACGGCGGCAACGTGCATTTCATCCCCAACGGACAGATCACCGTTGTCACCAACATGTGCCAGGGCTTCGCCCATGCGGTGATCGATCTTGGCGTCGGCTACGGCGAAAATGTGGATCAGGTCATCTCTGCCATGCGGGAGATTGGCGAGGAATTGAGCAACGACCCGGATTACGCCGGCAAGATACTGGCGCCACTGGAAATCGCCGGCGTCGACCAATGGGCCGCTTCGTCCATCGTCATCCGCGGTCGCTTCCGGGTCGCCCCCGGCGAGCAATGGGGTGTGCGCCGCGAATACCTGCGCCGGGCCAAACTGGCTTTCGACCGACTGGGCATCGAGATCCCCTTCCCGCACGTCAAGGTGGTCGACGGCGGCAAACCTGCCGTCGCCTGAATCAGGCCGCCAGCATCCGGCGCAGGCCACGCCACAGGCCGCCCATCAGCGGCAGCTTCATGTACAACTCCTCGCCGGTGTCCCAGTAATCGCGGTGGTGGCTGACCTTACCGGCGGCGTCGAACTTGAGGTGGGAGACGCCGCGCATCAGTTGCGTCTCGCCTTTGCCCCAGAGCCGGACGCGGTAGCTAAATTCCCAGATCAGCACGGCGCTGGCGGCGTCGACAACGGTTTCGGTGACGACGAAGCGCGGTTCGCCGACCTGGGTGAACATGTGGCGGAAGATGCGTTCGATGGCCGGCAGGCCGCGCACCTCGTTGAACGGGTCCTTGAACCAGGCGTCGTCGGCGTAGAACTCGGTGAAGCGGCCGACGGTTTCGGGGGTCAGCGTATGGTAGAAGTCGATCAGGGCATCCAGCTTCATGTCAGCCTCCGGTGAAACGACGGATGAGGGGAAAATACCAGCGGTCGGGCAGCAGCGAGAGCAGTTTGAGGACGCGGGTGAAGCGCTTCGGGTAGTGAATTTCGAAAGCGCCGCCGGCCAGGCCATCGAGCGTCGCCTGCGCCGCCGCTTCCGGCGTGAGCAGCGCCGGCATGGCGAAATCGTTCTGTGCCGTCAGGCGGGTGGCAACGAAGCCCGGATTGATCGCCCAGACGCCGATGCCGCGCGGCGCCAGGTCGAGGTGCAGGCATTCGGCGAAGTGGATCAGCGCCGCCTTGCCCGGACCGTAAGCCAGTGCCTTGGGCAGGCCGCGGTAGCCGGCAACGCTGGCGACGAAGGCGATGCCGCCGCCCGGGCGCAGCTCGGGCAGGACGACGGCGGTCAGGCGCAGGGCGCCATTGAAGTTGACTTCAATCAGACGCTCGGCCGTCGCCAGATCAAAGTTGTCGGCGCCCATCGGTACGTAATCGCCGGCCAGATAAACGACCAGGTCGATGCCACCCCACTCGCGGCAAAGCTCGGCAGTGGCGGCGGCCAGGGCAGCGGCGTCGGTGACATCACAGGGCAGGCAGCGGGCGCTGGGGATGGCCAGCGCCGCCAGTGCCTCGGCGCGCCGGCCGCTGAGTGCCAGGCGGGCGCCGCGCGCCGCCAGTGCCCGCGCCAGCGCGGCGCCGATGCCGGTCGAGGCGCCAAGCAGCCAGACCCGCTTGCCCTGCCAGTCGCGAATACGCGGATTGAGCGCCATATCGCGGCTCAACGCTTGGTGAAACTCAGCGTGACTTCGCCGAGGTGGAAGCCCCACTTCGACATGCGCGAGCGGTTGAGCATCACCTTATCGTCGACCAGGAACATCCAGTCGTCGAAATCGACGTGGTACACCTTGCCGTCGACCGGCAATGCCAGCACGTAGCGCCAGCGCAGCGCATTGCCGGCGACTTCGCCGATGGCCTCGCCGACGACATCGTCGGCGGTGCCGATGTAGCGGCCGTCGGGCTGGCGGCGTAGCGTCCACACCCGGCGCGAAGTGGTGCCGTCGGACCAGGTGAAATGCTCGTCGAGCACACCGGTGTCGCCCTGCCAACTGGCGTCGATGACGACATGGAAACGCTTCTGCACGGCGCCGTCGCGGCCCTGGAACATGCCCCAGGCGTCGAGCTTGCCGGAGAAATACTGTTCGAGGACCAGGCGCGGTTGCTCGGCCCGGTAATGTTCGACGCCGGGCGTGGCGCAGGCGGCCAGACCCAGCGACAACAAGGCAGCAGCCAGTAGTTTCATGATTCGACCTCCAGTGAATTGCGCCAGCGCCACAACAGGATGGCGGCCAGCGCCTTGAACAGCAGCGGCAGCAAGGCATAGGCCAGGATCAGGGCGGTTTGCCCCTGATCGCTGCCCGGCCGGTAATCGAAGACGCCGAGCAGCGGCAGGGCGATGCCGGCGGCCAGCGCCAGGTTGAGCTTGGCGAAGAAGTTCCACACCCCGAAACAGGCACCCGAACGCCCCTGGCGCTCGCCGAGGTCGGCCGCCAGCGCCGCCGGCAGCGCGAGGTCGGCCCCCAACGCCAGCCCCGACGCCACACAGACGACGGCGAACAGCGCAACATCGCCCGGCCCGAGCAGGCCGGCGCCGGCAAAGGCGAGCATGGCCACGCCCATCGCCAGCAACCAGGCGCGCGGCCGGCCGATGCGCGCGGACAGCTTCAGCCACAGCGGCAGCGACGCCGCCCCGGCCAGGAAGTAGGCAGCCAGCAGCGGACCGCTGGCGCTCTCCGCCTGCAGGATGTCGGCGACGAAGAACAGGAACAGCGTCGCCGGAATCGCCGCGGCGAAACCGTTGCAGATGAAGACCAGCAACAGCCGGCGAAAGGCGGTATCGCGCAGCACCGCGCGCAGCGCCGGCAGCAGGGCGCTGCTGACGGCAACCCGGTTGTTTCCTTCGCCAACCCGGGCCAGGGTGACGCCGCCGGCAAGCACCAGCAGCACCGGCAGGACCCAGGCCAGACGGGCGATGCCATCGTTGAGCGCGACCGCCAGCAGGGCCGGCAGGGCGGCGGCGACGAGCACGCCGAGCAGGCCGAAAGCCTCGCGCGAAGCGACCAGCCGGGTGCGCTCCGGCGCGTCATTACCGACTGCCGCGCCCCAGGCCTGATAGGCGACGGTGGCGGCGGAGAAACCGGCGTAAGTCAGCAGCAGGCTGGCCAGCAGCCAGGGCGCGGCGTGTTCTACCGGCGGGTTGAGCAGGGCAACGAAACCGACAGCGAAGGGCAACAGCGAGACGGCCACCATGCGCCGGCGCGACACCCGGTCGGCCAGCCAGCCCAGCCAGGGATCGATGCCGGCGTCGAGCAGGCGGGCGAGCAGCAGGATGGCGCCAAGCAGACCGAGGTCGAGACCGGTGACGTTGGCGTAGAAGGCCGGCACATGGACATACAGCGGCAACGCGGCGAATGCCAGGGGCAGTGCCAGCAGACCGTAGGCCAGGGTCGGCAGCGGACGCATCTCAGCCCCGGCCGAGCAAGGCGGCACGCAGGGCCGGCGCGCTGCTGCGCGGATCGAGCCAGATGCCGAAGAAGGCTCGGGCGAAGGCCGGATCGCGCACGGCACCGATCAGGGCATCGTTCTGATAGAAATAGGCGCCATCGTCGCGCCACACGCCGAGCAGGTGATCACCATCGCGCACATCGGGAAAGATGCGGCGCATGGCCTGGTCCCAGGCCGCCAGTTGCGCCACGTCGCCGACCAGGCGGCGCATCTCGGTCGTACTGGCGTCGGCGATGGCCTGACCGGAGAGCTTGCGCCGGTAATCCAGGCGCAGCGCCAGCGGCGGGCCATCGGGAACCTCGCCGGTCCACAAGGTGGCGTCGTAGACGTGAAAACCGAAGCGGCGGAAGCTGCCCTGACCGCGCGGACGCAGCCCCTGCATCGGGCTGGCAGTGCCGAGCAGCGGCCAGCACAGTACCGCCAGCCCGGCCAGCAGCAGGCTACGCCGGCGCATGAGCGAGCTCGAACTGGACCACGTCGATGTTGCCGGCCAGGAAACCGGCCTCGCAATAGGCCAGGTAGAAACGCCACAGACGACGGAAACGTTCGTCGAAACCCTGCTGGCGGATGGCCGGCCAGTTGTGCTCAAAAGCCTGCCGCCACTCGGCCAGGGTACGCGCGTAGTCGCGACCGAAGGCAAATTCGTCGTTCACCACCAGCCCCTGCCGCGCTGCGGCGGCACGGAAGGCGGTGCGCGACGGCAGCATGCCGCCGGGGAAGATGTACTGCTGGATGAAGTCCGTCCCCTTGCGGTAGTCGGCGAACAGGTCGTCGGCAATGGTGATGCTCTGGACCACCGCCTTGCCGCCGGGCTTGAGTGCGCCGGCCACTTTGGCGAAATAGGTCGGCCACCAGCGCTCGCCGACCGCCTCGAACATCTCGATCGAGACGACGTGATCGAAGCGCTCGTTGAGATCGCGGTAATCCTGCAGGCGCAGGTCGGCTTCCGGCACCCGGTTCTTCGCCCAGGCCAGTTGCGCCGGCGACAAGGTCAAGCCGGTGAGTGCCAGCCCGTCGTCGCAGGCCATGCGGGCGAAGCCGCCCCAGCCGCAGCCGATTTCCAGAATCTGCTGGCCCGGTTGCGCCTGCAGGCGGTCGAGGATGCGCCGGTACTTGGCCTGCTGGGCGCTTTCCAGGCTGCCGTCGTCGGCGTCGCGATAAATTGCCGACGAATAGCTCATCGTGCGATCCAGCCACAGGCGGTAGAAGTCGTTGCCCAAGTCGTAGTGGGCGAGGATGTTGCGCCGGCTGCCGCTGCGGCTGTTGCGGTTGAGCAGGTGGCGAAGGCGCGCCAGCAGCAAGGCACCCCAGGAGCCGTACACGGCCTGGCGCAGCGTCTCCCGGTTGCCGGCCAGCAATGCCAGCACGCCGCTCAGGTCGGGGCTGTCCCAGTGGCCGTCGAGGTAGGCTTCGGCCAGGCCGATGTCGCCCCGGGCGAGTACCCGGCTGAACATCGCTTCGTCGTGCACCTGCAGGCTGACGCCGCTGTCGCCGTCGCCGAACAGGGTATTGCTGCCGTCCGGCAGGCGGATCTCGAGCAGGCCGCCGCGCAGACCGGCGAGCAGTTCGAACAGTGTCCGCGTGTCGCGGGCCGGCCGGCGGCCGCCGCGCAGGGTCAGGGTCTCGTTCATTTGCTTGTCTCCTGAAGTAGCGGGCCCTTGTTGCCCGGGTTGGCGCCGACGAAGGGCACACCCTTCAGCCACAATTTGAGCGCCTGCCAGTGAATGCGGAAAATGACGCCGGCCGTGAGCAACGGCATGCGCAGGAAGTTGCGCAGCAGGCTGCCCGCACGCCAGCCCTGCGGGCGGCCGGAAATCGAGGTGAGCAGCAAGTCGCCGTCAGCATCGGCGTAATCGATGCGGGCCACCTGGGTATCCCGCTCCAGGCGGAAACGGAAGCGGTAGGCACCTTCCACCTCGCAGAAGGGCGAGACGTGGAAGATCTTGGCTGCCTGCAGTTCGGCACCGTCGGCCAGCGGCCGGCCGTGGTCGTGCAGCAGGTAGCTGTGATGACCGCCGAAGGTGTTGTTCACTTCGGCGAGCACGGCGATCAGCGCGCCGGCGCGGTCGCGGCAGAACCAGAAACTGACCGGATTGAAGACATAACCGAAAACGCGCGGGAAGGTCTGCAGCACGATCTCGCCGTCGTCGGGCAGGCCGTGCTCGCGTAGCACACCGGTGATCCACGGCAGCAGCGGCGAACCGTCGCGGGGACCGTGGTCTGCGCTGCGCAGCGAAAGGATGTTGCGGCGGTCGACCGAGAAGATGCCGCAGTCGCACTCGCCCAGTCGGCGCACCGGCAGCTGGAGGTAGAACACCGGATAGACGAAGGCGTTCACCGCCGGTCGCAGGCGCCGGTGCATGACGTGGCCAAGGAAGAGTTCGGGCGTGCCGCGCATGATGACCTCAGGCCGTCTCCGTTTCGGCCAGCAGTTCGGCGACGCTGCCCTGCCAGGGCGCCTGGACGCCGAGCGCATTGGCCACGCGCAAGGCCGACTTGAGGCCGTCCTCGTGGAAGCCGTAGCTGCCCCAGGCACCGGCCAGCCAGATGCCGTTCTCGCCCTGGACCTCGGGCAGCCTTTCCTGGGCGGCGATGGCGGCGGCGTCGAACACCGGGTGGGCATAGTCGAACTCAGCCAGTATCTTGTCCGGCGCCGGCTCGCTGACCGGGTTGAGGGTCACCACCACCGGCGTCGAGAACGGCAGCGGCTGCAGCTTGTTGATCAGGTAGGAAACGCCGACTGGCTGCTCGCCCGGCGCGCCTTCGCCGGCAAAATAGTTCCACGCCGACCACAGCGAACGCTGGCGCGGCAGCAGCGCCGGGTCGGTATGCAGGATCGCCCGGTTCGGCTGGTAGCGGATCGCCGACAGCACCTCGCGCTGGGCGTCGCTGGCGGTGTAGCCGAGAATCGCCAGCGACTGGTCGCTGTGGCAGGCCATCACTACCTGGTCGTAATGGTCGCTACCGCGCGCATGCGTCACCCGCAGGCCACCGGCTTCGCGGGTGACGGCGCTGACCGGGCAGGCGACACGGACGTCGTCGAGCTGCTCGGCAAGCTTGCGCACATAGGTCCGGGCGCCGCCGCTGACGGTGCGCCAGGCCGGCCGGTCGAAAATCTGCAGCAGGCCGTGGTTGTTGCAGAAACGGACGAAGGGCCCGAGCGGCATGGCGCGCATCTGCCCGGTCGGGCAGGACCAGATGGCGGCCGCCATTGGCAGCAGGTACCAGTCGGCGAATTCGCGCGAATAGCCGCCGGCGTCGAGAAACTCGCCGAGGCTGCGCGAATCGCCGGGATGAGTGAGCAGCCAGGCGGTGCTTTCGCGGTTGAAGCGCAGGATGTCGCCGAGCATGCGCCAGAAGGCCGGGCGCAGCAGATTGCGCTTCTGGCCAAAGACCGTGGCCAGATTGCTGCCCGCCCATTCGAGTTCCGGCTTGCGCAAGCTGACCGCGAACGACATCTCGGTCGCCACCGAATCAACCCCGAGCAGGGCAAACATGGCGATCAGGTTGGGATAGGTACGCTCGTTGAAGACTAGGAAACCGGTATCGACCGGATGCGTGAAACCATCCACGGTGACGTCGACGGTGTTGGTGTGACCGCCGAGGTAGTTGCCGGCCTCGAACAGGGTCACGTCGTAGCGGCGCGACAGCAGCCAGGCACTGGCCAGTCCGGAAATGCCGGCGCCGACGACGGCGATGCGCTGACGGTTCATCCTGTCCATGATCGCTCCTCAGGCATTGCTGCCGTGCAGTTCCGCGTAAGCGGAATGGTTGTGGATCGACTCGAAGTTCTCGGAAATCACCCGCCAGGCCGCGACCCGCGGCTCCTTCATCAGGCGCAGGGCGATATCGCGCACCAGATCCTCGACGAACTTCGGATTGTCGTAGGCGCGTTCGGTCACCCACTTCTCGTCCGGCCGCTTGAGCAGGCCGAACACCTCGCAGGACGCCTCTTCCTCGGCGATGCGCACCAGCTCTTCCAGCGACATCAGGGCGCGCAACTTGACCGACAGGGTGATGTGCGAGCGCTGGTTGTGCGCACCGTAATCGGAAATTTTCTTCGAGCAAGGACAGAGGCTGGTCACCGGCGCTGTGATTTCCATGCTCAGGGTCGGGTAACGCCCTTCCTGCTTGTCGACGATGAAAGCCGCGTCGTAGTCGAGCAAGCTCTCGGCGCCGGAAACCGGTGCCGCCTTGCTGATGAACCAGGGGAACCGCATTTCGATCCGGCCGCTACTGGCCTCCAGGCGCACCAGCATTTCTTCGAGCATGCGGAACAGGCCGTCCTGGCTGACCACGCCACGGCCGGCCTCGAGCAGCTCGACGAAGCGCGACATGTGGGTTCCCTTGACGTCGGCAGCCAGGCCGACGGTCATGTCGATGGTCGCCACGGTGGCCAGCGCCGAACCATCGGCCGACTGGAACTGGATCGGGTAGCGCAGCCCCTTGACGCCGACGTTCTGGATCGCCAGCAAACGGGTGTCCGGGCTGGACTGGACATCGGGCAGGAAGATTTTTTCCGGGGCGTTCATGCGTTTTCTCCAAGTGGGTCGCAAAGGTGAACAAAAACTGGGGCTAGCCGCTATTTTGTCCTGGACAAAGATGATCTTTGTTCGTAAGATAGTCAGCAAATCGACCAATGTCAACTGTTTGTCTAACATTTGTTCAGGACAAAACAATGAACTCCCCAAATTTCAATATTGCCGCCGTCGAACGCGAAACCGGACTATCCAAGGATGTCCTGCGCGTCTGGGAACGCCGTTATGGCTTTCCGTCACCGGAACGCGACAGCACCGGCGAACGCCAGTACAGCGCCGAGCAGGTTGACCGCCTGTGCCAGATAAAACGCCTGATGGACCGCGGCCACCGGCCCGGCAAGCTGATTGCGCTGCCGACCGAGGAACTCGCCGTGCTCGCCCCGCGCCATGCGACTCCGGCCGGCGAACCGGCGGCCAGCGCCGACACCGACGACCTGGCCGCGCTGATCGAACTGATCCGCCGCCACGACGCGACCGGCTTCACCCAGGCCATGCAACAGCGCGTTGCCCGCCAGGGCTTGCAGCGCTTTGTCCAGGACACCATTGCCCCGCTGTCCTGGCAGATCGGCCAGGCCTGGGAAAGCGGTCGCATCGAAGTCTTCGAGGAACACCTGTTCACCGAACTGAGCAAACGCCTGCTGCGCCAGAACATCGCCGCGCTGCCGGCCGGCCGCGGCCATCCGCGCATCCTGCTGACCACGGTGCCCGAGGAACAGCATGTGCTCGGCCTGCTGATGGCCGAGGCCCTGTTCTGCCTCGAAGGCGCGGAATGCATCCCGCTGGGCACGCAGATGCCGCTGATGGAAATCGTCCGCGCCAGCGAGGCGCACGCCGCCGACATCGTTGCCCTGTCCTTCTCCAGCGCCTTTCCCGCCCGCCAGGTCGCTCCGTTGCTGCAACAACTGCGCGCCATGCTGCCCGCCGAAGTCAGCCTGTGGGCCGGCGGCGCCGGGGTCCAGCGAAGCGCCGCCATTCCCGGTGTCAGTCTGCTGCTCACGCTGGAAGACGCACTGCAGGCCCTGCACGGCAGGCAGCAAATGGGCGTTTGAAACCCGACATCCTGTCGCATCATCCACGGAGAAAATCCGACAAATAGACTGCCTCGGTCGCCGAATCCCGCACCCGGCAAGGCATTGAATTATCGGTACATTCTTTGCTTGTTCATGCTTCCGTAAAAACATGCGCCCACCCCGGGCGCAAAAAACGAGGAGGCAATCCGGATGACGCTTTACAAGGGAATCGAGATCGACCCGTCGCTGAGCGGCTGCGTGCGTCACATGCAGGGGGTCGAAGACTATCGCGAGGTACTCGGTGGGCTGCAGGCGACCTGGGACACGCTCGGCCTGCTCGGCCAGCTGACCGGCGCCGCCACCGAAATGGCCGGGACCCGCGAAGCCTTCCAGCAACTGACCGGCGACCTGCTCAACCACCTCGGCCGCGAAACCCTGCGCAAATCGGTGGCCGAACTACGGGCCAAGGCTCAGACCAGCATCGACATCCTGGTCCGCAACCTGTTCGAACGCACCGCCGACATCGGCTTCCTGTCGGCCGACGACGACATCCGCAATTTCCTGCTCGGCGAAGACGCCAGCCCCACCCTGCTGCAGGCGCGCTTTCGCGAATATGTCGAGAAATACTCGGTCTATGCCGACATTGTCCTGTTCGCCCCCGACGGCCGTATCCGCGCCCGGCTCAACGAGCACCCGGGCGAGTCGTCCAGCCATCCGCTGATCGACGAAGCACGGTCGACGCCGGCCAGTTACGTCGAATATTTCGGCGAGACCGATTTCCTGCCGGCCGGCAAGCAACTGATCTACGCCTACCGGGTCGAGGACGCCGGCGGCACCTGCCTCGGCGTGCTGGCCCTCGCCTTCCGCCTCGCCGACGAAATGCAGGGCATTTTTGCCAACCTGCTCGACGACGGCGACCTGAGCTTGCTGGCGACGGTAGACACCGGCGGCGAAGTGGTCGCCAGCTCGTCGCCGATCCAGTTGCCGCCGGGCACCCGCCTTGAGCACCGCCTGCTCGACGCCGGTGGCGAAATCATCCGTCTGGCCGGCCGCGAATACCTGGCCTTCGCCCGCCCGGCGCACGCCTACCAGGGCTACCCCGGCCCGGGCTGGCTGGGCCTGGCGCTGATTCCGCTGGAGTTCGCCTTCGAGCGCAATGAAACCAAATTGCTGCAGCACATCGACAGCCAGACGCTGGCCAACGTCACCCGTCACCCCAGCCTGTTTTCCGAAGCCCTGCAGACCATCCCGGCACGCGCCGAACGCATCCAGGAAGACCTCAACCGCTCGGTCTGGAACGGTTCGGTCCGCCAGGTCGACGCCGGCCAGGGCAATGCCGCTTTCGCCAAGACCCTGCTCTGGGAAATCTCCAATACCGGGCGCAAGACCCAGTCCATCTTCGAGCAATCGATCGGCAACCTGCACCAGACAGTGGTTGCCGCGCTGCTGCAGAATGGCGTGTCGCGCGCGGCTTTCGCCATCGACGTGATGGACCGCAATCTCTACGAGCGCGCCAACGACTGTCGCTGGTGGGCGCTCAACGCCAGCTTCCGCCAGATGCTGTCAGAACCCGCACTGAGCCCGGCGCAGAGTGCGCAATGCGCGGAGATACTGCGTTACATCAATGGCTTGTACACCGTGTACACCAACCTCATCCTGTTCAACACGCAGGGCCAGGTGGTCGCCACATCGGCTGACGACAGCGAGTCCCTGGTCGGCAGCCGACTGCACGAGGAATGGGTCGGCCGTTGCCTGGCCATCGACAATTCGCGCGCCTACGTCTTCTCGCATTTCGCGCCGAGCGCGCTTTACGCCAACCGGCCGACCTACATCTACGCCGCCGCCATCCGCGATCCCGGCAACAGCAAGGTGGTCGGCGGCATCGGTATCGTTTTCGACGGCGCCCCGCAGTTTTCCGCGATGCTCCACGACGCCCTGCCGCGCGACGCCAGCGGCCAGACCGTCGACGGTGCGTTCTCGGCCTTCGTCCGCGAGGATGGACGCGTGATTTCCTGCACCGATCCGCGCTACCCGCCGAACAGTCTGTTCCCGCTCTCCCCAATGCAGCGCAAGCTCGGCCGAGGCGGCCGCTGCGCCGACATCGTCAATATCGACGCGCAGTATTACGCCGTCGGCACCGCCCAATCGGCCGGCTACCGCGAGTACAAAACCAGTGACGGACAGGTGGACGACATCCTGGCCATTTCGGCCTTCCCGCTCGGCAGCGTGGCCGTCGGC
The DNA here is from genome assembly GCF_937982035.1 of uncultured Azonexus sp. Lineage (NCBI taxonomy): Bacteria > Pseudomonadati > Pseudomonadota > Betaproteobacteria > Rhodocyclales > Azonexaceae > Azonexus > uncultured Azonexus sp. The sequence goes on along the minus strand of NZ_CALJNI010000016.1, from coordinate 11,729 downwards.
GAGGCCGCCCGGAGCAGCCGCAACAGCACCCAGGGCCGCACGCGGCGCGTCGGCAACGGCAACGACCTGCTCGAAATCGCCACCTTCTACATCGGCAAGCAATGGCTCGGCATCCCGGCCAACGATGTGGTCGAGGCCATCGACACCGAAGAACTGACGCCGGTCTTCGGCGGCAAGAGCGACCTCGTCGCCGGCGTCCGCATGTACCGCGGCAACCTGATCTCCATCCTCCACCTCGAACGCCTGCTGACGCCCGGCGCCGACATCCCCGAGCGGGCACGCCAGATCATCGTGGTCCGTACCCACGGCAAGAGCTGCCTCGGGCTGCTGGTCGACGAACTGGGCGAAATCCCCGAAGTCGCCCGCGAGGAGATTCAGCCGGTCAGCCACGTCGCCGCCGCCGGCGATGCGCTGACCATCGGCGTGGTCGAAGGCATGCGCCGGGCCGGCGACCGTCACGGCATGCTGTCGATCATCGGCGTCGACCGTCTCTGCCGGCGCATCGGCTGCCACTGCCCGGAACAGGAGCCGGCCCGCCTGGTTGCGCTGCCAGGGGGCTGAGCGGGGGTACAATGCCGGCCTCAGCCGAACATTGTCCGCCATGAACTACTCGTCCCCCGCCTTCGAAAACAAGATCTGCCCGCCCGACGAACTGGCGCAGCGTTGCGCCGGACTGGCCCGGCCGCTGGTATTCACCAACGGCTGCTTCGACATCCTGCACCGCGGCCACGTCACCTACCTGGCACAGGCCGCAGCCCTGGGAACAAGCATGGTGGTGGCGCTCAATACCGACGCCTCGGTCAAACGGCTGGGTAAAGGCGACGACCGCCCGGTCAATGCGCTGGCCGACCGGCTGGCGGTCATGGCGGCGCTCGAATGTGTCAGCCTGGTCACCTGGTTCGACGAGGACACGCCCTTGCAGCGCATCCTCGACTGTCGCCCCGACATCCTGGTCAAGGGCGGCGACTGGCCGGTGGACAAGATCGTCGGCGGCAACGAAGTGCGTGGCTGGGGCGGGACGGTGCATTCCATCCCGTTCATCCACCAGAAATCGACGACGGCGCTGCTCGAAAAGATCCGCCGCCTTTAGGGCGTCAGGCGCCCAGCGCCTTCTTCAGCGAAGCGACTTCCTCTTCGGATTCCTCGACGATGGAAGCCAGCGTCTCGGCGTCGAACAGGGTATCAAGCATCGACGTGTCGACCGGCGCATCGTAGGCCGGATCGCGCCAGCAGGAGGTCCGGTTGGCGATCTTGTTGGCCACGTAGAGGACGTCGGACAAGGTCCGGATGTCCTTGATCTCGCGATCGTTTTCGTGCTCCTGCACAGCCAGCAGCACCGACTCCGGCGAGCCCAGCGCCGACAGCAGGGCATGGCCGATGTTGTCGTGCCAGCCGACCAGCAGGGCGTGCAGTTCGGCCTTGTCGGCGATCAGTTCCGGGAAGCCGGCGGCGCGCGACATCAGGTAAAAGACGCCGATGTCGTGTACCAGGCCGGTGAACATCGCCTCGTCACCGTTGATCTTGGCCATCTTGCGCGCCAGGACCCGTGACAGCGCGGCCACATGCGCGGTGTGTTCCCACAGGCGCTTCGAAATTTCCTCGAACGGCTGCATCTGCTTGGACTTGAGCAACTGCTCCATGGCCACGGCAAACGACACCGTACGCACCGCCTCCATGCCGACCCGGATGATGCCGTTCTTGACGTCGGCGATCTCCCGTCCGGACGGATTGAGCGCCACCGAATTGGCCATGCGGATGATCTTGGTACTCATCAGCGGCTCGGCACCGACCAGCTTGGCCAGCTGGTCGACGTTCAGGTTCGGATCCTTCAGTGCGGTACGCACCTGGAAGGTGATGTCGAGGAAGGTCGGGAAGGTGATCTCGTCGCCCGACAGATCCTTGGCGATGTCTTCGAGAACCTTGAAGGTGATGGCTTTGCTCATGGAAAGGCCTCGTTACCGGGACTCAGAACGGGATGTCGTCACCCAGATCGTCGAAGGAGGGTTTCGGCTTGTTCTTCGGCGGTGCCGGAGAGTAATCTGTCGGCTCGTCGTAACCGCCGCCACCGCCCTGCGAAGCCGGCGCGCCCATGCCCTGGCGCGAGCCCAGCATCTGCATTTCGGTACATTCGATTTCGGTGGTGTAACGGTCCTGGCCGTCCTTGTCCTGCCACTTGCGCGTCTTGATACGGCCTTCCAGATACACCTGGGAGCCCTTGCGCAGGTACTGACCGGCGATTTCGGCGAGCTTGCGGTAGAAGACCACGCGATGCCATTCGGTGATTTCGCGCTTCTCGCCGCTGTTCTTGTCCTTCCAGCTCTCCGTCGTCGCCAGGCGGATATTGCAGACGGCATCGCCACTGGCCGTGTAGCGGGTTTCGGGATCGGCACCGAGATTACCGACGAGAATCACCTTGTTGACCGAAGCCATGTTCCTGTCTCCCAAGTGTGCACAAAATAAGCACACAAAAAATTGGCGTCAGAGCGCCGCAATTGAATCAATGATAAAACCCGAGTACCCAATAAGCGTTTAAGAACGCTTCCGTGGGCACACCATTACTCGCCGGCTTACGAAACAACGAGGTTGCTGCGAGCAAGAATAATCGCGGCAAGTATACATTGAGGCGACCGACAAGACAGCCCCCGACGCCAATCCCAAAGGCATACCCAACACATGAAGCAGCGGGTGGTTACAATTGGCGCCACTAATACCCAGAATCAATGTGATGCGCGGAGCAAAATACCTGTTTGTTATCAGCTTGGTCATAGCCCCCCAGCTCGCGCCATGCAAGGAGATGGCTTCGGAGAATACTGACAAAAGCCTCGAAATCGGGGCCCTTAGCCCCATTGTCGTTACCGCAACACGTCGTGAAGAAACACTACAGTCCATCCCTGTTGCGGTTTCAGTGCTTGACGGCCGCGATCTCGAACAGGCCAACCTCAACAATATCCAGGACATCGTCCGCCAGGCCCCCTCTGCCGATTTTCGAACCGGCACATCAACCAAGAACGTATCGATGTTCATCCGCGGTGTTGGCACCATCACCACTTCCGGAGGCATAGAACCGACTGTCGCCACGGTTGTCGATGGTGTCGTACTGGCCCATCCTGGGCAGACATCAATGGAATTGCTCGATCTGGAGCGTGTCGAGGTATTGCGCGGCCCGCAAGGCACACTCTTTGGCATGAACGCATCCGGTGGCGTTTTCAATGTTCTCACTCGCGACCCCAGCCAGGAACAGTACCGATACATCGACGCCGCTTACTACCAGGGAAACGAACGTCGTCTGCGAGTCGGCATCGCCACAGAAATTTCCGATGGTGCTGCCTGGGGTTCATTGACTGGCATTTATGGTACATACCAAGGCAATGTCACCAACGTCTTCGATGGTCGACAGTTGAATGGTTACGACAGAGTCGGGCTGCGTGGCAAATTGGTACTGAAACCAGAAAGCAATCTGAAACTCACATTCGGCGCCGACTATTTCGATGACAAGCACAGCAACACTCCGGTTTACATCGCGCCCCCCAACACCACTCTTGTACCTATCGCCCCGGTCATCGCCTCGCCGAAAAATCGTCAAGCGAACCTGAATTTCGGCATGTTCAACCATAATCGCCACCGGGGCATATCAACTCAGGTGGATTGGGACGCCAAAGGCCACACACTGACCAGCATTACCGCTTACCGCGACTGGGAAAATCGCCAGCAGCAGGACATCGATCTTTCCCCGCAAACACTGATCAGCGACGCAGGCAGCGTATCCTTGCGCCAGTTTTCGCAGGAAATACGCCTGACTTCACCCCGTAAAGGATTGCTGGAATATGTACTGGGCGTTTTCTACCACGCGACAGATGGCGACGAGAGCTACCACCGCACACTGAGAAATATTGCCGATGGCACGGGACAGGCGGAATTCGGCGTCCGCAGAACAAACATCGCAACTTTCGGGGAAAGCCGCATCAAGCTCACGCCTTCCAGCCACCTGATTGCCGGCTTGCGCTGGACTCACAATACCGTGGACTACCACTTTCGCCGCACGACCACCTTGCCCGTTGATCTTGGCGTCATGATGCACAGCCCTTTCACCAGCAAGGGGAAAACCCGGGCACAAGGAACATCCGGACGCCTCGGACTGCAATTCGATCTGGCGCAGGGTTTGATGGCTTACACCACTTATTCTCGCGGCTACAAGGGACTGGCCTACAACGTCTATGCCAACATGTGGGCAGCGGATACACGGGTCGTTGCCCCGGAAACCTCGAATTCCTACGAAATTGGACTCAAGAGCGAGGCTTTCGGCAAGCGCTTACGCTTCAACCTGGCCTTATTCTCCGCCAGATACGACAACTACCAGACCGCATTGCCCGGCGTGATCGACGGCATGACCGTCATGCAACTGGTCAATGCCGGCAAAGTAGGCACCTCCGGGCTGGAACTGGATTTTGCTTTCAAACCAGCCACACGCTGGGAAATCACCGGGGCCTTGGCCAATATCCATGCACAAGTTCGTCAATTCAACTGCGCCTCAAATCAGGTTGACTGTGTTGCCTCGGGCACGCAGATGCCATTTTCGCCCAAATGGCGGCTATCGCTTGGCAGCAGTTATGCACTTCCATTGAAAGACGGCAAGTCAATCATTCTCAGCGGCAACTATCGTTGGCAAAGCAGGATTCAATTCCAACTACCGCAGAATCCGGACGCCGTTCAGGGCGCTTACGGCATCCTCGATGCCTCAATCACTTTGGATGACAGCCTGCACAACTGGCGTTTGGTGTTACTCGGGAAAAATCTCGGCAATCGCTCCTATGCCGCACATCAGCTTGCACAGTTCGACGGTATCGCGCGATTCGTTCCGCGCGATGACCAGCGTTATTTCGGCCTGCAGTTTCGCCAGGATTTCTGACAACCAGAGGATCAAAAGAGCGGCCCGACCCGACTACCCAGCCGACTCGGGTTGCAAGGGCAAGGAAATCGAAACTTCCAACCCCATCGGGCTTCGGGGTCGAGCCGTCAGAGTCCCGCCGTGTGCCTCCACGATCCGCCGCGTGAAGTAATAGCCAAGGCCGCTCCCTTTCTTGCCGAGCGAAGAGGTTGCCCGAAAATAAGGAGTACCAAGATGATTCAGATCGTCCTCACTCAACCCCGGCCCCTGATCGGCAACCACGACCCTTAATCCCTGCTCGCCTTGCGTCACAGATATTTCAACCTCTGCCCCTTTGGGTGAATAACGCAAGGCATTCCCCAACAAGTTGCCCAAGGCCACCCTGAACAGGGTTGGATCAAGATTGAAAGAGGCCGACTCCGGTTGTATCCGGACGACGGTCCGTTTGCCTGCATCGCCTCCGAGCGTGAATAGCGTCTCCTCCACCATCGGACGAAGTTCACACGCTTCCCGCGACAAGGCAAGCCCACCATGCTCCAGTGCCTCTGTCATCAGAAAATTATCGACAAAACCAGACAGCACGGTCACGTTGTCACGGATTTTCGACAGCCGCTGATCAGCATCCTCCGGCAGCGCTCCCAGCTTGATACGGAGCATCTGCGCCGAACGATCAATCGCAGCCAAGGGATTACGGAACTCGTGAGACAACATGGCAACAAATCGCCTTTGTTCCTGTGCGCGCTCGGCGCTCATCACGACTTCCTGCTCGGCAACGGTCTTGTCGTGCTGCATTTTCCGCAGACGAAGCGCCAGGCCACAACTCATTAGCGCCACATGCACCAGCGGCGCGGTCAGATACAGACTGGAAACGGCCCAGGTTTCCGCCAACCATCCCCGGTTAGCCGCAACGCCGATGACGGTTTCCACCGCAGGAATGACGAAGGCCACAAAATAGACCAGCAACTCCGGGCTCCGGTTTCGTCGCCAAAGCACCAGAACCAAAAGCAAACTGATCAGCGAGATCGCTATCCGGATCGTGTTGCCGATTGGCACAAAAATCAGATACGCCGGATTGACCAAGGCGGGGAACAGCGCGACTGGCAGCAGGATCAGGTTGTAGCCAATCGCAAGCAGAAACAACCACCGGATCCGCGGAAAATACTGGCGCAGATTCAACAACCGGTCCCACATCAGCGCCAGGAATATGGTTTTGCCCAACCAGCCGAGGCGAGGCCCCACTTCCCCGAACCACGAATCTGGTGCTGAAAACGGCGGAAACAGTTCCGGATGAATCATCAATATCTGGGATGCAATCAGCAAGGCATAAAAAGCCAGCGCCGCATCGCGCAACCACCCCCCCAGGATGAAGTAGAGCATGACAGCAATCAACAGGAAGCCGGCATGCATTCCTTCGTAATGACGATCAATGAGCTTGTGCGCCAGAAAAGCCTCTTCCTGCCAGACCCGCGCACTGAAATTGACGGCTCCGGTAGTCCGCACCCGGACGTAAACTTCTGCTTTTGCCGACACCTCTATCGGTATGGCAAGCGGGTCCAGATAACTGCGTTGCGCGCCATCCTGTCGCCGGAGATCAAGCGCAAAGTGCTGGAGTGACCGCCCTTCCTGTACGACCCATACCTGCACATCCTCCAGGTAAGGCTTTCCCAGCGACAGAACCCAGCGTTCAGGGGCATCGCTTTCCCGAGCCAACGAAAAGCGATACCAGTGTGCCGCCCGATCATAGCCCTGGCTTCTGAAATCAGCCAAGGGCGCAAACGCCCTTTGGCTGGCTTCGTCGAAAGACAGTGCCGCAGACTCGTCCGAGAAATGCGAGAGGTGTCCCTCAAGAGAAATCTGAGTGGTGTTACCCCCCAAACTGATTTCAGTAGCCAGCGCAAGCCTTACGCTTGCGAACGTGGCGAAGCACAACAGCAGGACGGCGAATATCCTGCCCGGAAGTTTTTGGTGGCCTATTTCCATATTCCGCACTCGCCAGCAAAGGTATACCCCTTGCCATAGGAAGGGCGCAAGGGAAACTCCAGCCCGGAGGCCTGCTTTGCCTTGCGTCGCAGGCGGCTCGCCGCATTGTCCAGGTTCCGCAGGTTGGAAAGGCTTTCCGGCTTTTCCAGCAAAGCCAGCAGATTTTCCCGTGCTATCGATTCGCCGGGTTGTTGAAACAGCGCTGCCAGAAGCGTGACTTCAGTTTGCGTCAGCTCGAGTACGACACCACCCGGACAGGTCAGACGCCAATGGCGGAAATCGAGATACCAGGCTTGAGCACTGACCGGTCGTGACACCGGTAGATCAAGTTTGTTGAGTCGTCGCAACACACTGACGCAAGTCGCTTCGATAAGCTCCAGGGAACTGCGCTTCGACAGATAGGCATCGGCGCCGATCGCTAAACCATGCACCTGATACTCATCCGAGTCCAGCGCGGTCAGCATGACTATCCCGGTAGCGTCGCTACGCCGGATTCGCTGCGCAATATCGAACCCACTCATGCCGGGTAGCGCGACATCCAGAATCAGCAAATCAAAGCGGCTCACCGCCAGGCCAGCAAGAAATGCCTCTCCACTCCCAAAACCCGATGCCTGAAAACCGCGGAGTTGCAAGAACTCGACAAGATCAGAACAGAGTCCGGAATCATCTTCAACAACACCGACATGGCAAGTTGCGCGCTTCTGCATGACGAAGAGAACTAGATCAAAGGTTGCCGAGTGTAGCGATATCAAAGACCAATGCCAGATTTTGACAGCATTTGACAGGAATTAAGCATAGGTTCTGTGGCCCGCATTTCTTAGAATTTTTCGATTTTGCAAACTAGGGAAAATCTCATGCCAGGAGGCCAATTATGCGCCGCGCATCCCTGAACCATGCCTACCGCCTGATCTGGAACGAACTGACCCAGAGCTGGGTTGCCGTTGCTGAAATCGTGCGCGGACGAGGCAAGCGCAGTGGCGGTAGTGCGCTCCTGGCAGCCACCCTTCTCGCTACCCCGGTCCACGCCCTGGAAATCGGCGCCCTGCCCACGGGAGGACAGATCAGTGCCGGTGCCGGCAGCATCAGCCAGTCCGGCAATAGCATGACCATCGCCCAGGGGAGTCAAAACCTCGCCATCAACTGGAACAGCTTCAATATCGGCAAGGATGCCTCGGTCAATTTCAACCAGCCCAACAGCAATGCCATTGCGCTCAACCGCGTGCTCGGCACCGATGGCACGCAAATTCTCGGCAACCTCAATGCCAACGGCCAGGTATGGATACTGAATCCCAACGGCGTGCTCTTCGGCAAGACTGCGCAGGTCAATGTCGGCGGCCTCGTCGCCTCGTCCCTCGGCATGTCAGATGACGACTTCCTCACCGGCAAGCGCGGCTTCACTGGCAGAGGAGGTAGCGTAATCAACCAGGGCAACATCACCGCGAACTACGCTGCCCTGCTCGGCGAGCAGGTGAGGAACGAAGGCGTCATCATCGCCACCCTCGGCACGGTCGCATTGGCGGCGGGCAACAAGGTCACCCTCGACTTCGATGGCGACAATATTCTCGGCGTGCAAGTCGACGAAGGCGCGCTGCATGCGCTGGTGGAAAACAACAACCTCGTCCAGGCCGACGGCGGCCTCGTCGTGATGACAGCGAAAGCGAAGGACGCCCTGCTCGACACAGCCATCAACAATACCGGCGTCGTCCGCGCCCGCAGCATCGGGAATCGCAACGGCAAGATCCTGCTGCTGGGCGACATGGACAGCGGCACGGTCAACGTCGGCGGCGCACTGGATGCCAGCGCGCCCGACTCGGGCGATGGCGGTTTCATCGAAACCAGCGCCGCCCACGTTGGGATCGCCGACGAGAGCATAATCACCACAAAATCCGCCTCCGGGAAAAACGGTCTATGGCTGATCGACCCCGTGGACTTCACCATCGCCGCGAGTGGTGGCGACATGACTGGCACGGCCCTTTCCTCCGCGCTGGCTAGTAGCAACGTCACCATCCAGAGTGTTTCGGGAGGTTCAGGTACGGCTGGCGACGTCAATGTGAACGACACCGTCTCCTGGTCGGCCAACACGCTGACGCTCAACGCCCAGAACAACATCAACATCAACGCCCAAATGAACGGCTCCGGCACCGCCGGCCTCACCCTCGAATACGGCCAGGCCAACGTGGCGGCAGGCAACGCCAGCACCTACAACATCAACGCCCCGGTTAACCTCGCCAGCACCGGCAGCTTCAGCACCAAACTCGGCTCCGACGGCACGGTGAAGAACTACACCATCATCACCAGCCTCGGCGCGGAAGGCTCCAGCACCGGCACCGACTTGCAGGGCATGCAGGGCGACCTCGCCGGCAACTATGTGCTGGGCGCGGACATCGACGCCAGCGCCACCAGCGGCTGGAACAGCGGCGCAGGGTTCCAGTCGATTGGAGGCGCGGAAGATACTTATTCGAATTCGAACTACTACAACGGGCAATTCGACGGTCTCGGCCATGTCATCAGCGGCCTCTCCATTAACCGTCCTTCGCAACACTATATTGGCCTGTTCGGGAAGGCGACGGGCGGTGCGCGCATTGCCCATGTCGGCCTCCGCGACGTTTCCATCGTTGGCAATACCAATGTCGGAGGGCTGCTCGGACTGGGGCTAACCGCTACGATAGAAAGGAGCTACGTCACCGGCACGGTCACCGGCTCCGACAACGTGGGCGGCATCCTCGGGCGAGACATTCTTCCCGTCAGTTCGGTCACGCTCAGGAATGTCTGGTCGTCCGCCGATGTCACCGCCACCCTCCCGGGAACCGGAAGTCCTGGCTTTGGCGGGGGCGTCGTCGGTGGCCTGAGCGGCTTTGGCGGCAAGATTTACGACAGCTACGCCACCGGCAACGTGCGCGGCGGCAACCATGTCGGTGGCCTGATCGGCTATGGTCAGGTCACAATCAATAACGCCTATTTTTCCGGCACCGTGGGCACCTATGCGGGAACGTCCTATTCGGTTGCCGGCATCCTGAGCTACTGGTTAAATCCAAGTCTTGGCGCTGTCACCAATGCCTACTGGAACACCGACACCGCCGGTGCCACCGGGATTGGAGATGCCGGCAGCGGAACCCCCACCAACCTTACCGGCCTGACCACCGCGCAGATGCGCGACGCCGCCAACTTCACCGGCTTCGGCTTCACCGGCACGCCGGGCGGCAGCGGCTGGGTGCTTGTGGGCAGCGACGGCACCCTCAACGGCAGCAACGGCGCAGTGTTACCGATGCTCGCTTCCGAATGGTCGCCAGTCATCAAAAACACTCACCAGTTGCAGTTGATGGCCATGAACCTCGGCGGCAGCTACACGCTCGCCAACAACCTCGACGCCGCCGCCACCAATGCGGGTGCCAACGACGTCTGGCTTTCGAGCAGCTTCGTGCCGGTTGGCACCAGCGCTACCCGCTTCACCGGCAGCTTCGACGGGCAGAACCGCGCGATTGACGCGCTCTATATCCGCACATTGGCGGGCGGCTTGTTCCGCGACATCGGCAGCGGGGGCACGGTGCGCGACCTGAGCATCACGAATGCCGATGCCGCCGCCGACTTCGGCGGTTCCGCCGCCACGCTCGTGCGCAACAACTACGGCACCGTCAGTAATGTTTTCGCCAGCGGCACACTCACCGGCTACAACACCGTCGGTGGGTTGGTCTGGAAAAACTTCGGCCTCATCGACCGCAGCGGCACCGACATCGTGATCCAAGCCGTCAGTCAGGGCGCAGGGCTGGCGGGTTGGAATCAAGGCACCATCACCAATTCCTACGCGCTCGGCACGGTCAGCGCCTGGGGGGGCATCCAGGATATCGGGAATATCAATGCGCTTTCCAACGCCGGCCTGGTTTCCCAGAACACCGGCAGCATCTCCACCAGCTACGCTTCCGGCTTGGTCGCGGGGGGGCATGAGGTCAGTGGCCTGGTGGCGCACAACTTTCCCTCCGGCACGATCAGCGACAGCTACAGCACGGCGACGATCATCCCCTATAAAAGCTATGGGTCGAACAACTATTTCGGCGGCATCGCCGCCATCAACGAGGGAACAGTCAGCCATGTTTATTACGCGGGCGTCTGGGACCGCATGAACGCCGCATATTCACAAGGGGGATCTTATGCGTTCATAACGGCTGAAGACCCTTCACATGGCGGCACCTGTACCGGCTGCGTCGGTGTCAGGAAGGGCTACTACTATGACTACACCGTGAGCACCAATGAGCATTTTCTGGAAGCACAACCTGCGGCAGGGACCTTAGTCATCGGAGGAACGCCGGAGGCCACGGCGCTATGGGACAAATATCGCCACGCCGACGTCTTTGCCGATGCCGGCTTCGACATCAGCACTTCCGGCGGATCCAGCGCTGTCTGGCGCATTTACGAAGGCAGCACTACGCCACTCCTGCGCACTTTCCTGACCCCGCTGACTGTAACCGCCGACAGCGGCAGCAAGACCTATGACGGAACCACGACCACCAGCGTCGGCTACAGCTATTCGTCTGCGCCGGACATGAGCCATATCCTGGGAACGCCGACCACATCGCTGATGAGTCGGAACACTGGGAGCCAGCACACGTCTGTCACAGGGATGTACTCAGACCAACGCGGCTACGACATCACATTTGCCACGGGGACATATACCGTGACCAAGGCAGACCTGATCATCAGCACCAGCGATGTCACCAAGACCTACGACGGCACCACCAGCGCCGCCGGTACTGCAGTGGCGACAGCAGGCACCAGCGTCATGACCGGCGACAGCCTCAACGGTGGCACCTTCGCCTACACCGACAAAAATGCCGGCATCGGCAACAAGACGGTGACTGTAAGCGGCGTG
>NZ_CALJNI010000015.1:0-84670 GCF_937982035.1 uncultured Azonexus sp. | reverse complement strand
AGCGGCTGGAGCAGCTCAATCTGTATTGAGGCATAGCCGCCTGTGGCGGCACAAGAATTGGGGCCGCGTCAGCGACCCCGCTAGCCGCTTTGAGCGGCTCACATAATGAAGGCCCCCGGCTTTGCCGGGGGATTGTTACTGGCACAAATCTTCCTGCCTAGCTCAATCCCAACCATCTCCAGTAAATCCTACGCCTCGACGATTGAATGCAATTAGTGGCCTGATGTCTGGCACTTGGACAACCCTCCTGCCATCACGAGCCGCCGCGCCCAAGGCCCGCTGCAGAACCAGACGCACACTGCGCGGCGGCAAGTTTTGCAGACGGAATAGGACTTCATCATCCAGTCGCTCGGCAAAGGCACTGCCCCAGCTCGCCTCGTCCCGGAGGCGGTTGTAAATCGACTGCGCGATGCTTCTGACCTGCTCTGGCTTGGGCGGTTGAATGTGCAACACCGTCAGCCGTGAGTGCAGCGGCCCCGGAATGGCATCCAGCTCATTCGCGGTAGCCATCCAATTCACATGACTGGCGTCGATGGCAAAGTCGCGGATCGACAGGTCGATGAAATCCCGCGCACTGCGCGGCTCCAGAAGCGTATAGAGCGCGGCCAGCGGGTCGTATTGCGGTCGGCCGTTACTGGCCTTGTCCAGTTCATCGAGTACCACCACTGGGTTGGCCTGTGGCTGGTAGGCCAGCAGCTCAAAGAGCTGGCCTGGCTCGGAATTGCTCCAGAATGATTCGGAACCTGCGAGCGGCGAACTCGATTGTGTACTCGCCATATCGAATACACGAAAAGGCAAATATAACTGATCGGCCAGCCAGCGTGCCGCCTCGGTTTTGCCGATGCCCGCCGGGCCGACCAGCAACACGGCAGGCCAGGACACCCGGCCATCGCCCAGACTGGACAAGGCGAAGTGATCACGCATCAGCTCGGCCAGTTCATGCAAGTTTGGAAAGGCCCGCGCGAACTCATCCAGAAGGGCTTTCCAGTCCGGGGGCAGCAGGCCCAGTTGGCGGCTACCATGGCCCGCCCGCTTGATCCGCTCCGCCATCGCCTGTGCGCGCTTGAACTTGTCGTCGCCTTTCGGTCGGTGGCGATCCACGAACGTCTCCAGCCCGGCTTCATCGAGAAAGACGATGCTCGGCAAGAGTATTGATTTAGCGGTTTCTGTCGGCTGCTCCTGAACCTGTTCCGGTTTGGCTTCACTCGGGACGGGCTCATCCTCAACAGCCATGGCGGCGCGTAGATCTTCAGTCGTCACCCTACCCAGATCGTGCACCACCTGCTGTACCCCCTGTTCGACGATGAGCTGGCGGCTGCGGCGCACTTCTTCGGCAAACAATCCTTGGATGCCGTCGTGTTGCGGACAGCGTTGCGGACGGATGCCGTCCCCGACAACCTGTACACCGCAAACGGGGCATTTTTGCAGCGAAAGGTGCTTGGTCTGGGCAATCAGATCGAACACTGCTGCTGCACGTTCGCTGTGGCGTCGCGGCGGCTGGTAATGAATGGCCAAGCGATCCCGGTTGCAGCTCACTGACAGTGAGCCCTTTCGTGCGACCACTGCGGGTGGCAGCAGGTATTCCACCTGGGCAAACAGATGTGCCACCACGGCCAAATGCCCCGGCGCGGGTTCGACGATTTGCCGGGCAAGCCAGGGATGCTGCTCCTTGAGCGCAGCAATGGCTGCTTCGTATTCCCGCAGGCGCAACGGACGGGCTTGCTTTGGCTTGCGCATGATGGCCTCTCAATGGCCTAACTATAAATTATTATAACAGCTGTTTGTGCGAATCGCCAAACTCCGCACTCTCGTCTTGTCGGCCAATAAGTCTTATAGTGATTTACAGTGAATTCACAGAGCCCGACATGCCAACCCTTGCCAACGAACAATTGCCAGGCTTTGCCGCCGCCTTGATACGACTGCGCGGGGAAACGCTGGGGCGGATCGCTGAAGCCACCGGTATCCGCACTGCCAACCTCTCGGTCTGGCTACGTGGCAAGGAGCAGGTGATCTCCGCCAAACGACTAGTCGGCCTGTTGCACCACCTCGGTGTGGAAGGCGGGCGCCTGCGTACCGACGTGTTGCACCAGTGGCAGGATCGTGGGGCACTGGATGACAGCAAGCTCGTGCTAGGCAAGCTGCTGGCCGACAAGCAGTCGGTGTGGTTGTTTCAGGATGAGCAGCCGGGGCTTATCAAGACCCGCTTTCTGTTGGCTGGCGATGTGCTGATCCGCATGGAGATCGAGCCGGGCGTCGATCAAGCCCTTGATTTGGCGACAGTCGTCAGGGTGGATCGTGTCATCAGCACCCCTGCAGCATTGGCCGGGGTGCCAATCGACTCGTTGGCATCAGCACACAACGTCCTCTTGGCGCTGGCGGAGCAGGCCGCAGCGGACGTGGGTGACGAAGAACTGCTGGAAGGGCTGATGTTCCGTCTGACCGAAACATTAGGCAGTAATGTCACTTCAGCGCAGGGCTGGCAACAACTGGAGCAGGCGCTGAGGCGGTCCCTAGAGGCTGGCCTGGCCCCAGGTGACATTGCGAGCTTACTCAAAGGGCACCTACAGAACAGATAGCCAGACCGCTTCTTGTTCGAGCGCCAGTCCGGATTGGCGCATTTGTTCGGTTAACGGGCCCAGATAATCAGGCAACTGCAGAACAGCACTGGTGAACTCCCGAAGCGTATCCTGCCATAGCCGCTGGCTACCATAGCGTGCCAGTTTGCTTTGCCAGTCGGGCATCAGCCAGCATTCGCAAGTGTCGCCAAGCTGTGCAAAGAGTCGCACGAAATTGGCCAGCCCCACGCCGTCATAGTCCGGGAACAGTACGACACGGCTTGCACGCGGGCGCTGCCCCAGCCAAGCGAGAAGCCGGCCATCAAGCTGTCCGCCGTAGTACAGCAGGGTGGCTTGCGTTCCTACTGGCAGCCAATCCGTGCGGTCAAACAGCGCCTGGTTCTCCACCAGCCAGAGCGGCTGCCCGCTTTGCCAGGTGTCGCCAGTTTCAATGCGCAGGCTGGTAGCCCCGAAGTGGTGCGTGAGCTGGCTGAGTGGTAGTTCGCTCCCGTGTTCGCCTTGCCGCCAGAGAACCTTTTCGCCAACGGCCTTGAGCAAGGGGTAGTAGCACTCATGCTGATGATTGCGCGCTTTGCTGTCGCGCGCGTGGGCGATGTGTTGCGCCCGCAGCGGCAGGTCGTCCGTGGCCAGCATCCCGACTTGGGGGGAGAGTGCGCTCAGATGGATATCGAATAGTCGCGGATCGCTGACACGGTAAACATCACCGCGCCCCTGACGCTGGCAGATTACCGCTCCTGTCTGCCGGGCAAAGCGATCCAGAGCGCTGCGCTGAGCGGCGGTGAAATAGCTGGCCGGCAGGGCTTGTTGGCCTTGTAGTTTGAGCAAGGCTGCGCGCAGGGTTCGATCCATGCTCAGGCGTCCAGCGGTTCGATGATCTGCCAGCTATGACGGCTGATCTGGTTGCTGCCGTTGCGCGTGTGAATCGGCACGCAGTAGCGCACGGTGGTCAGCGGTGCGGGTGAGGCAAAAATCAGCGAGAAGCCGAACTCCGCCGCTGTGTCGATCAGGCTGCGCTGATTGCGGGCGTCCAGGGCCAGTGCCTCGTCCAGGTAGCAGATGCCCTGGATGGGGCGACGCTGATCCTGCATCAGATGCAGCATCGCCAGCCCCGTCACCAGTTTGGCCATCAGCACGGTGCCATTGGAGGCGGCACTGTCGAGGTCATCGAAGGCTTCCGGCTCGCGGTCTGCCTTGCCGACCCAGAAGCGCAGGCGAAACAGGTCGGCCACGCGCAGGCCGTGGCGGGCATTGCCCTCTTCGATCAGCAGGGTCTTGGCGCGATTGAGCTGCTCGTCGTCAAGAACGCTCTGCTGGTTGAACAGATCGAAGGTTTCGCCGCTGTCCACAGTGGCGGCGGTACTGATCAGCAGTTCGATGGCTTCGACCAGAATGGTTTCGTCTTCGGGTTCGATCTTGAACACGGCCAGATCGGAAAGTTGCCGGCCGCTGATCTTGCGGTTGAACTCGCGCATCCGGCGCTTGAAAGCAAACAGGCCGTCGCGCAGTTCGCGCAGGCAGGCGGCCACATTCACCACAGCCGAGCGTACTTTCTTTTCCAGGGCTTCGGCTTCCTGCGGCAGGTGATGGGCGAATTCAACGAGACGAATAATCTCGCTTTCCGATTCGTCGACAAACTGATACTTGGTCAATCCGGCGGTATGGATTTCACCCAACAGATGGCGAATCTGCTCATCCAGCTCCAGCAACTGGCGGCAGTCAGTCAGATAAGTTTGCAGCCGTTCGGCCAGTTGTTCCGGCGCAAACTCGGGCTGGGCCAGCCAAGGGTGGTGTGGCAACTCGGCCAGCCAGGTGAAGGGGCCTTCGTGGTCGATGCGTTGATGACGCCGTTGCTCGATCTGCCGGTGTTGCTGCTGCAAGGCCGCCAAATCCTGTTGCCGCTGCTGCCGCTGCTGATCCAATGCGCGGTGCCGCTCTGCCGAATGCGCCAGACTGGCGCCGAGGTCGGCGAGCTTTTTCGCCAGTGTCTGCAGCCGCTCCTCGCGCTCGGCCTCGCTTTGCCGCAAGTCCTGCATGTGCGCGTAGTCCCGCAATTCGGCATCCAGTTCGGCTAGTTGCTGCTCCAGCGCTTGGCGTTGCTGTTTGACGTTTTCCAGAGCCAGGGCGGTGGCCAATTGTTCTTGCAGCTGAACCTGCTGTTGCTGCAACTCCTGCTGCAATTCGCTCAGTTCCGCCAGGGTCCGTTGCTGATACTGTGCCGGCAGGGCTTCCAGCCGCAGTTGCAGGCCAGGCAAATTGAATTGCTCGGCATTCGCATCGACCAAGGCCGCAAGCAGGGCCTTGCCATCAAGACGGAAATCTTCGCTGCCCAGGGTCAGTGCCGGCTTGGCCAGCACCTTGTTCAGCGCGTTGAGTTGTTCCGTAGATACGACACCGGCCAGTTGCTGATAGAGGTTCTGCCCCTGGGTGCGCAACTCCTGCGCCAGCTGCGCGGATTCCCGTTCGATCCGGGCCAGCTCGCGCTCGATGGCCGCTGGCGTGCGGCTCTGGGCCTGGCCGATCCGTACCACCAGCGCATCCCGTTGTTCCTGCAGCTCGCGCCGGCGCGCCTCCAGCAGGGCGCGGTCGGGGATCAAGGCAAAACGCTGCTGCAATGCACGCAACTGTTCGCTTTGCTGGCGGAGCTGCTTTTGTTCCAACTCGCACTCTTTTTTCTCGCCAGCCGACTGCATATCCTGTTCGCGCAGGCGGGTTAGCTCGGCATCGCACTGCGCCAACTCATGCTGCAAGGTTTGC
Source organism: uncultured Azonexus sp. (assembly GCF_937982035.1). Taxonomy (NCBI): domain Bacteria; kingdom Pseudomonadati; phylum Pseudomonadota; class Betaproteobacteria; order Rhodocyclales; family Azonexaceae; genus Azonexus; species uncultured Azonexus sp. Next base: position 79,340 of record NZ_CALJNI010000015.1, on the reverse strand, counting down.
TGGCGGGTCTCGTAATGCTGTTGCCACTGCCCCAGTGCCGCGTCGATCAAGGGGCGCCAGCACAGCAATTTGCCGCGCAACACCAGGCGGGCCTCCTGCTTCCGTTCCAGTTCGCCAAGGGTGGCTTGCAGCCGCACGGCGGCCAGGTACTGGCTGCGTTCGGCGTTGAGATCGGCGAATGCCTTGTCCCATTCCGCCTTGAAGTCGATGCTGGCATCCGGCAGATCGCGCCGGAAAATCTGCAGCAGATAGTCTTTCACCTCGCTGGAGCGCAGTTTGTCTAGGCGCAGCGTGCGGGTCAGCACCCGCTGAAAAACGCTGGCATCGCTGGCGTGCTCCAGCCGGAAAACGCAGAAATCCTGCTGACTGGCGAGCTTGCGGCTACGCCCGTCATAGACCATGTCGGCGAATTCGCTGCTGCTGTAGCTGAACACCCGGCGCCCAAAGCTCGCCAGATGGCTGGCCAGTTGCGGTTGGGGCACCAGGGTGCCATCCGGCAGGCAGAACTCCTCGACCTTCAGCGGCCCGGCATAGGCGAAATACTCGTACTCGAAGCTCACCCCTTTGCCCACGCAGCCCAGCACCACGGTGCCGGACTCCGGCAGCGATACTTCTAACAGCACATAGGCGCTGTTGTTGGGAAAATAGAAGCGCCGGCTCTTGTCTACGTCATGCGCGCCGAAATCCATGCGGCGGCGGTCGATGATCAGCAGGAACTGCAGGGCATTGATCAGGCTGGTCTTGCCGGTATTGTTGGGCGCCACCAGCGAGACCGCACCATCGAGCGGCAACTCGGCGCGCGAGTAGCCGGCACTCCCCAGCAGGACCAGACGTTGGAAGCCGTACTGCATCAGGTGTCCTCCTCGTCGTCTGGCGCATCCGCAGCCCAGTCTTCCTCCGTTGGCGCGCTCGGCTCGTCGCCATCAGTCTTGGCCGTCAACGCCAGGCTCTCGAAATGATCGAGGTAACGGCATACAGCGGGCAGCAGTCGCCAGCCCGCCGGCTCTGGCACTGCAAAGCCGAGGTTGCAGGCGCGGCCCAGCAGCTCCACCAGGGCATCGAGGTTGAGACCCTCGGCATCCAGCAGGTCTTGCTGTTGCTTGTAGATCTCGGCCAGCCAGGCGCTGTCGATCAGCCAATCGGTAAAGCGCTGCAGGGCCTTGCCGGCGTTGGCCTGGACATCGAAGATCACCATGAACAGCAAGGCCAGCTGGCGGCTCGTCTTGCCGATGTTGCTGTTGGCCTCGCTGTTGTGAAACCAGGCAAAGCCCCTGGCATCCAGGCGCAGCTCGAACCCCAGCGCGGCAAACAAGCCGACATAGCTGGCCTCATGCTGTTCCAGCTCCGCCCACAGCGCGGGCTCGGCTATTCGATTCAGGTGTTTGCCGGAGAGAAACAGGCGGAACAGCTCGGCCAATGTCGGCATCTGCGACAGCGCGGCTGCCAGAGCTTGTGGGATCGTCATTGCGGGATACTCACGCGGTGAGGGTGATGCAGGACGCGAATCGTCTGCAATGTGGTTTTTTCAGGCTGGCTGGCGCCCTCGAACTGCCAGCCAGGCTCATGTTGCAGGTCATGGAACAGGCGCAGCAGGGTGGCATCCTGCAGGTGGGCGTAATGGCTGTGCAGCCAATCGAGCAGATTTTCCACCGGCAAGCTGAGGACCAGATGCGCACGAATAGCGCCTTCGTCCACCTGCTCCAGCAACGGAACGTCATCGCCGGGTTCATCCTGCGGAAAGGCCACCGCCTGCGGCTGGTATTGGCGCACGGCAGCCATGATCGCCCGCACCTCATCGCCCAATTGCAATTTGAAACCGCGCTCATTGCGCCAGACGGGGAGTGCGGTCTTATCCGTCGGGCGCGACAGTGCGCGACGCAGGCCGCGTTTGCGCACCTGCCCCAACAGCAAGCTGATGGCACTGGTCAGCGCGTTGTGCTGACGCAGCTCTTCGCGCAAGGGCAGCAGTGTATCGGCGCACTGTTGCGCCACCAGTCGGCCAAAGCGCCGCAGCTCCTTGGCCTGGTGCGCCACCTGACGCAACTGCAGGCGATGCGAGTAGAGCGCACCCTGTACCGACAATTGCTCTAGGCTCAAGTCGAGCGCACGCTCCGCTTCTTCCAGATAGCGATAGAAGGTGCCCTGCGAGCCGCTGTCCATCATCTGGTTCATCGGCTCCACATAATGATCGTAGGCTTCCAGCACCGCGCGGTAGCGCTGGCTGATCGGCATGCTGCTGTCGGCGCTTTTGGCGTTTTCCGCCAGCTCAAAGAGCGCGTGCCGGTCCTGATCTAGCTGCAGACTGACCTGGCGGAAGAGTTCTGCTAGCTTGTTGGCGGCTCCGCGCACGCGATCCATGTCGGCCCCGAGCATCCCTTCATTGAGTGCTTCGGTGGCTTCACGGATGGCCGCAACACGCGCCTGCAGTACGGCAGCCAGGCCCAGCTCATGTTCACGGGTGAGACCGCGCACGAACTCCAACACATAGGCATTGAGCTGCAGATCGCTGCTGCGCGGCAAGGTTTGCAGGATGTCCGCATTGACCAGGGCACGCAGCACCGCGCCCTGCGTTTCGGCATCCCGTTGCCCGGATACCTTGGCAATACCGTTCAACACCTGATCGCTGGTCAGCACGGCAAACTCGCGCGACAGCCTCACCAAAAGCTCTACGGTGTCCCAATGGGTGTAAAGCGCGTAGACCAGCGAGCGAGGGTTGGCCATGTCAGTTCAGTCTCCCACCACCGAGCAGGCATGCCCTTTGCGGCATGCTCTCACCCACCAGCCGCACAGGGCGGCAACCCGGCGCATGGCCGCAGCGGGGTTTCATAAGGTGCAGGCTGGACGCATTGACCATTCGTTGTCCCCACGCCGCCGCGCCCGATTTCTGGCGAAATCGAGCCCAGCGGCCACATTCTTTGTGCTCTCGCGAGCCACCACAAAGAATGTGCTCATCGTGCTGGGGACAAGCGAATCTTGGGCTGCGTCCCGGCCGGAATGTGTCAGGCATGGTGGCAACACTGTGTGCACAAGGTGGCGCTGACAGCTCAAGCGGTCGCATGGATGAAAGCATTCAGTGCCGCCGCGATGCGTTTACGGCGCTCTTGCAAGAACGCCTTGTAGTGATCCAGTGCCAGCAGTTCCTCCTCCACCGGGGTGCTCTGTGCCGCGAATGGTGCTGTACCGTGCTGCGCGACCAGGTGGGGCAGGTATAGAACTCGCCTGCCTTCTTGTTGGTAGCATCAGCAAATTTCTTGATCAGGTACTCGTAGGCATCGTCCAGCACATCGGAGGTGATATTTTTGTTGCCGAAGGAGATGCGCGAGAAATGCTCGTTCTGATCCTTGAGCAGCGCGTCGGAGAGCCGATCCTTGTTGGTCCATTGGGCGTCGCCGAAGACTCCATACAGGGTGTCCGGGTTGGCTTTCTCGATTTCGCGTATGATGCGCTGAAGGGCATTGCCGACGTTGGTCACCACAGCACGAATGCCATTCCAGTGGCAGTTATCTGGGATCTGAACGCGATGCGACTTGGGGAAGAGGGCCAGTTCGGCATCTCCGGTCTCGGCGTATTCCTCGTCCCAGGCATCGCAGATGCGCTTGAAGAACAGCAGCGGGAAGATGTAGGTCTTGAAGTCAGCCGCATCCACCGGGCCGCGAAGGATGTTGGCGGATTTCCAGAGGTGGCTTTCAAGCTGGCTGAGGGTGATTGTCGAGGCTGCTTGCGTCATTTGGATAGCGTGCTCTTGACTGGCGTTTTCGCGAGACCATCGGCGTGTAGGTCGTGCGCGTGGGCGTACTCCAGCACAAGGATTTCGATCATCGAAGCCACCGAGCGACGCTCGCGATCAGCCGCCAAGCGCAAAAGCTGCTTGATCTCGGCGGAGGTGCGGATGGATAGGGTTTCGTCCTTCAGGCGTGACATGGCAGCGTCTCGTCAGTGATGTCACGCAAATGTACTGCATTTTGCCCTACCTCGCCATGATTCTCTTCAGGGCGTAGATTCCGTGTTTGAGGCTGCTCGATGACGCGGCACCTTACCGGCAGTCGGCTTTACAGGGCGCTCAGCCTCGATGGCAGCGGGATGCAGTGCATGCCGGCTGCAGGCCTGATTGGCTTGGCCGTAGTGACGCCGTGTTTTGGCGCTGGCATGTCCCAGCCCCTGGCTGACTGAATCCGCAGCCGCGTGCCGTTTCAGGTCGGCTGCCCATTGGTGGCGCAGGCAGTAAGCCGTGATAGCGTGCTTGTGCTTCGGCCAGAGGCTACGTGCTAGCCGACGGACTTCGACGGTGAAGTTGACTGGACTATCGATGCGGACGAGCAACTCCCCCTGACCTGCCAGCCGGGCGCGCAGAGCCTCCAGCAACGGATGAGGATCGTGTGCGCCATAGGCGATCAAGCGGTGCGGCTGACCTTGGTACGTCTTGACCTTGGCGCCATCGATCTCGAATCTGATCTCGTCCATGTCGTTGCGCGGATTGTTCGCCCAGCGAATGAGCACGCCGTGCCGGAGCTCTTCCGGGCGACAGCCGGTCAGCGCGGCGACCAGAATCGCATCGGCATACTTGCCTTTTGCAGCGCGCTGATACAGTTGCTCGCGCCAGTCGCTTGGGAGGCCGCGCAAGGCTTGCCGCTTGCTGGCACGCTTCTGGCGCTCGGCGGTATAGCCGCTTTGCCGGGCTATATCGAACTCGTGCAGTGATGCCCGCTGTTGCTGCAATTGGGTCCGAATGGCCATTACTTGTAACCCGTCCACAGGTCGAGCAGAGAGCGCGGAGTGCAGGCTTTTCAGCTGCTCGACAAGATCGGCGTACAGGCAGTAGCGAAGCGCTGCGACGCGCTTGTAGTAGGTTGTCGGACGCTGGGTGGCCGTGATTACTTCGGCCACCCCACCTTCGGCGTAGCGAACGCGCTGTAATAGCGTGCGGCCAAGCTCGCGATAGTCTTGCCTGGTCTTGCTACTCAAGCTGGCAAATTCATCGGCCGGAAGCATGGCTTGCATCTCGCTCCGGCACGATTCGATCAGCGCAACCATCTCATCCGCGTCGATCATGGCTTCCGGCCCTGAAAGATCGCTTTCAAATCGGCGATGGCCTTTGAGCGTTCAGCCTTTGCTTTTTGACGCTCGGCTTCTGACTGTTCCACAGGGGCGCGCGATTGCGCTGCCTCCATCGCCTCCTGTCGGTTCTTTCGCCAGCGGGCGATATTCGGTGCAAACTCGGCGATGAATTCTCCCGCGACAGCGCTATTCATCACGGCCAGCAGCCATGAGCGGACGGAACGTATGCCCGCGTGCTTGCCACTACCGGCTGCCGACAGGACGCCAGCTAGCTCGTCGGCGACAAGCTGTATCTGTTGTGCTGAGAGCGAGGGCCCGAAGCGGCGGGTTACGTCGCCGATGACGCGCAGATAAGGTAGAAGGGAAGGGTGCGACAAGTCCAAGGGCGCGGAAGCCTCGCCAATTTTCTGAGAGTTATCCACAGCCCCTATCTGTAGTAGTGGTTTTATATTTTTAACTACTACTTCTTCCTTGTATTCACCTACACCTATATCACCGCCCTGACCGGCGACGGATGTGCCGTCCACGGTTTCTCCGTCGCCGGCCAAGCCGGCCATGGATGTCTGTAGCACCTTTTGCGAAACGGGTGTCAACACGGACTCCCATCGCCAAAGCCCTTCCTCGTCCTGGAATTTCCTCCGCGCCAGGTAGCCAGCATCTTCAAGTTCGCGCAGGATGCGGCGGCAAAGGTCTCGGCCAAGATGGCCTTTCGCTCGCGACTGATCGTGCAGCACGCGCGGCAGTGCGACAGCCCGCAACTGCCAGTTGCGGCCCAGCGAAAGCAAATGGCAAGCCACACCTCGTGCTTCATAGCTCAACCGCGAATCGCGCAGCAGGCTGCAAGGCAAAGACCACCAATATTCCGCAGAGTCATCAATGCGGATGCGGCTCATGACTTCGCCCTCTGGCGAGCCGGACACCCGGCGTGTTCACGCTCTGCAGCCTGAGTCTCAAGCCATGCGTCGATCTCGTGGGCAAAAAAGCCAATCGAACGGCCGCCAGGACCTAGCCGAACTGGCTTTGGAAAATCTTCAGTCTGGCAAAGTCGCCAGAGGGTTGTCCGGCTGACGGCAATTTTGTCGCAGACATCCTGAACCTTTATGACGCGCATGAAACACCTCGAATGATCTTGAACGCGAGGCCATGCTGCGACTGATTGAAGCCGTGCGCACGGACATTAAATACGCGCAAAACCGCGTCATTTTCTGTCCGTCGTAAACTTCCTCCAGCGGATGCCGAGCTGCTAGATCAATCCGGAGAGTTTATAGAAACGCCTTGAAAACTGATCTGGTAGCTGATTTCACCGGATGCGTGTTTGTTACCATGGAGGCAGCATCTTTCCTCCTTACGTATCTTGCGAAGCATGGTTTTGGCGCGTTGAATACTGGTTATGGAGTTTTCTCCCGCCTCGTGAAAGACTGCGGCCAAGCAACGTACCGCGTCGGACTCCAGGACTTGGTCTCCCCATTTTTTCTCCCTCCCGCTATTTGCAACGCCAAGCTTCCATCCAGCGATGTGGCAAATCAAAACGAACTCCATCGCGGTATCAAGCTCGGCGGTAAGTGATGGCCTACCTCTTTTGTTAGAAGCGAGTCCTTCTGCAATCATTTGAAGTGTGTGCAGGTTGTGTCGGATCAGGACGTGCTCATGGCACTGTGCTGGTTCAATATTTAGCTCCGCCCACAACTGCTCGGCATCCGGCTCATTAGCTGCCGCACCAAGCGTGCCTGACGACAAATATCGATCTTCCTCACTTAGGAGCCGCTCGATTTCATCAGGCTTCAAACCCAGCAATGCTTCCTGCAGTAGGTGAACGGCTTTGGCAACGGCCTGGTAGCGTTTTTTTCTCTCTTCGTCTCTGAGGGGATTGACTTGGTCCGCATGCCACTCCGACAAGGTTTTGAGCTGCTCGGAAAAAGCAGCGGGGTCTCTGAAAACGGGAAGGCCACAACGAGTCCTGCGAGCGAAAATTTCATATTCAATTTGACCGAGAGGGAGAAAAGCCAGCCCATCGCTTGATGTCGTGCTCGGCTTCATGCTTGCCCCTTCCATTCGTCCAATCTGTCCGCCCAATCCTGCATCATGGTGCGGCGCTCATCGAAATAGGTGGCGTGGTTGTAGGTACGCCGCACATTGTTCTGGTCAGTATGAGCAAGCTGTGCCTCGATGGCATCGGGACGGTAGCCCATCTCGTTAAGACGGGTACTGCCGCTGGTCCGCGTGGCGTGTGGGCTATAGGTGCCACTCCACCCCAAAACCTTGAGTGCCTGGCGAAGCGATGCGGCGGACATAGGGGTGTTGCGATCATCTCGGCCAGGAAACAAGTGCTTGCGGTTGCCGGTAATGGCATGCAGTCCTTTGAGCATCTCCACTGCCTGTCGTGGCAGAGGCACGACGTGCTCCTTGCGTGCTTTCATGCGCTGCGCCGGGATACGCCAAACAGCCTTCTCAAGGTCAAACTCATCCCAGGCCGCCTCGGCCACTTCGGTCGGTCGCGCCAGGGTCCACCACATCAGTTGCATGCAATGACTTACCTGAAAGCTGCAGCGGTGGTTTGCGAAGTCGTTCAGTAGTTTGCCGATCTGCTCTTTGCTGAGCGCCGGCTTGTGCTGGGTCTTGTTTGCTGGCAGCGCCTTGCGCACCGGCCAAACCGGGTCGCTGTCGGCTCGCAAGGTGGCGACGGCGAACTCGAACACGGCGGACATGGTGCGCCGCGCCTCGGCGGCGACCGTGGGCGCGCCACGCTTTACTGTTTTCTGCAGGATGTCCAGGACATGGGCTGGCGTTATTTCGCGAACCGGCATGCTGCCGATACTGGGTAACACCACGCGCTCCAGCATGTCCAGACGCCGGTTCTTGGTGACGTCTTCCCAGTCCTTTGTCTGCAGCCACTCCTTGGCGACGATCTCGAAGGTGTTCTTTGCTTCGCTGGCTTTCCGGATGCGGTCGAGCTGCCTTTGCTGGGCGGGATTGATGCCTTGCTTGACCAGTTTGCGTGCGGCCTCGCTGCGTTCCCTGGCTTCAGAGAGCGTAACAGCAGGGTATTCGCCAAGCGCAAACATGCTGGCCTTGCCATCCAGTGTGAAGCGGTATCGCCAAGCCTTGACTCCGTTGGGCTTGACTTCGAGGTAGAGCCCGCGCTGGTCATTCAAGCGGTAGAGCTTCTCCCTGGGCTTGGCGTTGCGGCAGTGCGTGTCGGTAAGCATGGTGGCTGACTCCTTGTCATGGCGACAGCGGCACTATACTCACTTATTCGTACATACTCCAAGAGCTGTACTCGCTAGCGTACTCAGGCATGCATTGACTGCTCGGGAAACTTGAAGCAGCGCTATGAAACAATAAAACCGCGCAACTGCGCGGTTTTATTGGGGGTTTTCATGCTTTCCCGGTGTTTCATGAAACATCAGGAAAACGGCTTGGCGACTCAGACGTTGAACAGGAAATTGAGCACGTCGCCGTCTTTTACCACGTATTCCTTGCCTTCGGCGCGCATCTTGCCGGCTTCCTTGGCGCCGGCTTCACCCTTGTACTGGATGAAGTCGTCGAAGGCGATGGTCTGGGCGCGGATGAAGCCGCGTTCGAAGTCGGTGTGGATGACACCGGCCGCCTGCGGTGCGGTATCGCCGGCGTGGATGGTCCACGCGCGCACTTCCTTGACCCCGGCGGTGAAGTAGGTCTGCAGGCCGAGCAGCTTGTAGCCGGCGCGGATCAGGCGGTCGAGGCCGGGTTCGGCCAGGCCCATGGATTCGAGGAAGTCGATCTTGTCGGCGTCGTCGAGGTCGGCGATTTCGGCTTCGATGGCAGCGCACAGCGCGACCACCTGAGCACCTTCAGCGGCGGCATGGGCTTCGACCTTGGCCAGCAGGGCATTGTCGGCAAAGCCGTCTTCGGCGACGTTGGCGGCGTAGAGCACCGGCTTGGCGGTAATCAGGCAGTAGGGCTTGATGCTCGCCCATTCTTCCTTGCTCAGGTCGAGGGCGCGCACCGGCTTGCCCTGGTCGAGCTGGGCGAAGCACTTTTCCAGCACGGCAACCAGAATCTTGGCTTCCTTGTCGCCGGCGCTGGCCGGGCGGCGGTAGCGGTTGAGCGCCTTTTCGACGGTGGCCAGGTCGGCCAGCGCCAGTTCGGTGTCGATGACTTCGATGTCGCGGATCGGATCGACGCTGCCCGAAACGTGGATCACGTTGGGGTCGTCGAAGCAGCGGACCACGTGCACGATGGCGTCGGTCTCACGGATGTTGGCCAGAAACTGGTTGCCCAGGCCTTCGCCCTTGGAGGCCCCGGCGACCAGGCCGGCGATGTCGACGAATTCGACGATGGCCGGCTGGATCTTCTGCGGCTTGACGATGGCCGACAGCTGCGCCAGGCGCGGATCGGGCACTTCGACGATGCCGACGTTTGGCTCGATGGTGCAGAAAGGATAGTTCTCGGCAGCGATGCCGGACTTGGTCAGGGCGTTGAAGAGGGTGGATTTGCCGACGTTGGGCAGGCCGACGATACCGCATTTCAGAGACATGGTTTTTCCTTGTGTTCGGGTCAGACGGCTTTGCCGTGCAACTGTTGCTGGGCGCCGGTGTAGTCACCGGCGGCGATTCTGGGCCAGGCCAGCAGACTGCGGTGCAGGGCGTGTTCGATGTCGGGCGCTTCTTCCTTGCGCGGCTGGTGGAGGACGAAGTCTACAACCTGTTGCGCCAGGCCGAGCGTGCGCGGGTGGCCGATACCCAGGCGCAGGCGCCAGAAGTCCGGCGTGCCCAGTTTGGCCTGGATGTCCTTGAGACCGTTGTGGCCGCCGTTGCCGCCGCCCTGCTTGAGGCGGATGCCGCCGGGCGGCAGGTCGAGTTCGTCGTGCACGACGAGAATCTCGGCCGGGGAAATCTTGTAGAAATTGGCCAGAGCCGCCACCGCCTGACCGGAACGGTTCATGAAGGTGGTCGGCTGGAGCAGCCATAACTCGCCGGCGCGCGCCGCCTTGCCGAAGAACTTGGCTTGCGGGGCGAGGCTGATCTTCAACTGGTCGGCGAGCCGGTCGACGAACCAGAAACCGGCGTTGTGCCGGGTGGCTTCGTACTCGGGGCCGGGGTTGCCGAGACCGACGATGAGGCGCGGGGGAGTCATGAGCATCGATGCGAAAAAGCCGCCGGCGGCAAAAAGCCAGCGGCGGCCGTGACTGCGGAAAGCCGGAAATTACTCGGCGGCAGCTTCGTCTTCGGCACCCTTGGCGCCGCCCTTGCCGACGATGCTGACGACGATCGGGTCGTCTTCGCCGTGCTTGACCAGGGCAACACCCTTCGGCAGCTTGATCTGCGAAGCGTGGATGTTGTCGCCGACGTTCAGCGAGCCGAGGTCGACTTCGATGAATTCCGGCAGGTCCTTGGCCAGGCAGTGGACTTCGACTTCGGTGGCAACGTGGTTGACCAGGCCGCCGTTGAGCTTGACGCCCGGACCGGCTTCTTCGTTGATGAAGTGCAGCGGCACCTTGATGTGCAGCTCATGGGTGGCGTCGACGCGCTGGAAATCAACGTGCAGGATCAGCGGCTTGTAGGCGTGCGTCTGGTAATCGCGCAGCAGGACCTGTTCCTTCTTGCCGTCGATGTTCAGCGTGATGATGGAAGAATGGAAGGCTTCCTTCTTCATCTTCAGCAGCAGGTCGTTGTGGTTGGTTTCGATGACCGTCGGGGCGGCATCGCCACCGTAGACGATACCCGGAACGGTGCCGGCGCGACGCAGGCGGCGGCTCGCACTCGATCCCTGCAGATTGCGCACATTGGCGATAACTTCAAATTGCATGGTACTACTCCAGTAGTTTCCCGGTCCGCGACCAGATCGGGAAGGTTGAAAAAACTTAGTCGATGAACAGCGACGAGACGGAGTCGTCGTTGCTGATCCGGCGAATGGTTTCGGCCATGATGTCGGCTACGGACAGCTGGCGGATGCGCGCGCAGTCAGCGGCATCGTCGCGCAACGGAATGGTGTCGGTGACGACCAGGGCGTCAAGGTCCGAATCGTTGACTCGTTCGACTGCCGGGCCGGACAGTACCGGGTGCGTGCAGTAGGCGACGACCTTCTTGGCACCGTGCTGCTTCAGGGCGGTGGCCGCCTTGCACAGCGTGCCGGCGGTGTCGACCATGTCGTCCATGATGATGCAGGTGCGGCCGTCGACTTCACCGATGATGTTCATGACTTCGGAAACATTGGCCTTCGGCCGGCGCTTGTCGATGATCGCCAGGTCGCATTCGAGACGCTTGGCCAGCGAGCGGGCGCGGACGACGCCGCCGTGGTCGGGCGAAACGACCATCGGGTTCTCGTAATTCTGCTTCATGATGTCTTCGAGCAGGATCGGCAGCGCGTAGATGTTGTCGACCGGAATGTCGAAGAAGCCCTGAATCTGTTCGGCGTGCAGGTCCATGGTCAGCACGCGGTCGACGCCGGAAGCGGCCAGCATGTTGGCGACCAGCTTGGCGGCGATAGGCACGCGCGACGAACGCGAGCGACGGTCCTGGCGGGCGTAACCGAAATACGGGATGGTGGCGGTGATGCGGCCGGCCGAGGCGCGCTTTAGCGCATCGACCATGACCAGCAGTTCCATCAGGTTGTCGTTGGTCGGGGCGCAGGTGGATTGCAGCACGAAGATGTCGCGGCCGCGGACGTGTTCCTGCAGTTCGACGCTGACTTCGCCGTCGGAAAAGCGGCCGACATTGGCGCGTCCGAGATCGACGTTCAGGTTTTTGGCGACTTCGGCGGCCAGTTTGGGGTTGGCGTTGCCGGTGAAGACCATCAGGCTGTTGTAGGCCATTTCCGCATTCCTCCGGGGACTCCGCGCGCGCCGCGAAATCGCCCGATACAATGAAAATCGGGCAGGCCGAAGACCTGCCCGAAGGGAAACTGGCAGAGGAGGAAGGATTCGAACCTTCGAATGCCGGAATCAAAATCCGGTGCCTTGACCAACTTGGCGACTCCCCTGCGGTTCGTTCGGACGGGGTGTCGTTCGAACGAGGCGCGAATGATACAGGAGGGCGTTTCGGAAATCCAGCCCTTTTAAACAATTTCTGCGAGTGGGTGAAACGGCAGTCCTTCGGCCAGCCAGCCGTTCATGCCCGCCGGGCACGCCGCCAACGCCGCGGCGGCGGTGGCACGGTCGACAAAGCTGGCGAAGACGCAGGCGCCGGAGCCGGTCATCATCGCCGTCGGCGACTGGCCGCGCAGCCAGTCCAGATGTTCGGCAACGGCCGGAAAGCGGGCGCAGGCGACGGCTTCCAGATCGTTGTGGCCGTCGCCCGGACGCCAGTCGGCGGGGCGGATGGCCGGCGTGTCGCGGCGCAGTTCGGGGGCACCGAAAATGGCCGCGGTCGGCACCTGCACGTCGGGATGGAGCACCAGATAGGTGGCCGGCGGCAGCTCGACATCGGTGAAAGCCTCGCCGACGCCCTCGGCGAAAGTGTTGCGGCCATGGACGAAGACCGGCACGTCGGCGCCCAGCGTCAGGCCCAGGCGCTCCAGCTCGGCGCGCGGCACCCGGGTCTGCCACAGGTGGTTGAGGGCGAGCAGCACGGTGGCGGCATCCGAGGAACCGCCGCCCAGGCCGCCGCCCATCGGCAGGCGCTTGTCGAGATGGATGGTGGCGCCCTGCCGGCAACCGGTGTGTTGCCGCAGCAGGCGCGCGGCGCGCACGGTCAGGTCGTTGTCGGCCGGAACGCCGGGAATCGGCGTCGCCAGTTCGATGCGGCCGTCGCTGCGCGGCGAGAAGCGCAGGGTGTCGCAGCGGTCGATGAAGCGGAATACGGTCTGCAGCAGGTGATAGCCGTCGGCGCGGCGGCCGACTACATGCAGGAATAGATTGAGTTTGGCCGGCGCCGGCCAGTCGCTGTTCCAGTCCCGGTGGGTCACGGTTGGCTCTTCCAGGTTTCGATGCGCAGGCGCAATTCGATGTTGTGGCCCGAGGCCTGCAGTTGCTGCGGCAGCGCATCGGGGTTGTCGTCGTCGTAGCGGTATTCGATCAGCCAGCCGTCTTCCTGCAGGCGCAGCGGCCGGGTGCGGGCGTCGCGTTCCAGCGTGCCGGCCGGCGATGCCCGGCCGAGCAGCCAGGCCGGCAGGCGGCTGAGCGGCAGCGGCTGGCCGGTGGCCTCGGCCAGCAATTGATCGGGTTCTTCGGCCTGGTAGACCTTGCCGTCCCCGGTGCGTAGCACGGCGCGGCCGGGCGCGGCGTCGATTTCGGCCAGGCCGATGCCCAGGGGGTTGGCCAGCAGCACGCGGTCCATGCCGTTCTCGTGCGTCCAGCTCAGGCGGCCGCCGGCGGATTCCTGGCGGCCGTCGGGCAGGGCGAACTTCAGGGCGAAACGCGCTTCGATGGCGAAATCCCGCAGCGCGTCGCGGGCCGGCAGCGGCGGGACGGGCACCGGGGCGCAGCCGGCCAGCAAGGCGAGGCCGAGCAGGCCGGCGAACAGTCGCTTCAAGGCTGGAATTTCTGGATGACGGCGTTCAGTGCGGCGTTGCCCGGGTGCTGGCTGCGCGCTTCCTGCCAGACCTTGCGGGCTTCGTCGCGGCGGTCGAGTTGCCACAGGACTTCGCCGAGGTGAGCGGCGATTTCCGGGTCGGCCTTGAGGCGGTAGGCGTTCTGCAGCGTGGTCAGCGCCTCGGCCAGCTTGCCCTGGCGATACTGCAGCCAGCCGACGCTGTCCATGATGTAGGCGTCTTCCGGCGCCAGGGCGATGGCCTGGGCGAGAAGGACGGCGGCTTCGTCGAGGCGGATGTTGCGGTCGGCGTAGGAATAGCCGAGCGCATTGAGCGCGTGCGGATGGTCGGGGTGCAACTTGAGCAGGTGGCGCAGGCGTGTTTCCATGGCCTCGTGGCGGCCCAGGCGTTCGGCGGTGAGCGCTGCGTCGTAGAGCAGTTCGGGGTCGTTTGGCGCGCCGAGCAGGGCTTTCTCAAGGGCGGCGTAGGCGCCGGCCTCATCGCCCGCTTCGCGCAGCAACTGGGCTTCGGCCAGCGCCAGCTGGGTGCGTTCGCCGGGTGTCGCGCCGCGTGTCTGGCGCAGCAGGGCGATGGCTTCGTCGCGTTTGCCCTGGCTGAGCAGGATGATCGCCACCCGGCTGCGGGCAGCGATGTAACGCTCGCCGGCGGTGACCTGGCGGAAATGGGCGATGGCCTGGTCCGGTTGTCCGGCTTCCTGGGCGATCTGGCCGAGCAGGTAGTGGATGCCGCTCTTGTCGGGGTAGTCGGTTTCCAGCAGGTGGTTCAATTGCTGCCGACCGCTGTCGCGGTCACCGGCCTGCAGCGCGAGGATGGCTGCCGGGTAGAGGACCGAGGGTTCGTCCGGGTAATCCTTGAGCAGGCGCTGATACTGCTGGCGGGCTTCGTCGAGCCGCTTTTCGGCAACCAGCATCTGGCCCAGCGCCAGGCGGGCGTCGCGGGCGTCGGGATAGCGTTTGACGAAGCGCGCCAGCTCGTCGATGCCGGCGCCGGCATCGGCGCGGCCGAGCAGCTTGGCGTGGGCAATGGCGGCCGCTTCCCAGGCGGGGCGCAGGCGCAGCGCCTGTCCGGTTTCGGCCAGCGCCCGGGCGGTGTCATTGGCGGCCAGTGCGGCCTGCGCCAGCGCGAAGTGGGCTTCCGGCAGATCGCGGTAGCCAGCCAGCACGCTGTCGAGGAGGTCGAGCACGCCGGCCTTGTCGGTAATCCGGGCGAGCATGCGGTTCAGGTGCATCAGGTTGTTCGCCAGGTTTTCCTTGTCGGCTTCGAGCAGGTTGACCAGGTGAGGACGCAATTGATCGAGCTGGCGGGTCTGGATCAGCAGCGCGACCAGCGACTGGCGGGCGGTGCTCGATTCGGGTTCGACCTCCAGCCAGAGGCGGACGAGTTGCAGCGCCCGGACATTGTCGCCGGCAAAACCGGCGATCTCGACGGCGCGTGAGAGGACTTTCGGGTCGCGGGTGCGCTCGGCCAGGTCGGCCCAGGCCTGTACGCTGAGGTCGACGGCGCCTTCGCGCAGGGCCAGTTCGCCGAGCAGGACCTGGAACACCGTGCGCCCGAGCAGGTCTTCTTCGGCGGATGGGCTGACCGCCCAGGCCGGCAGGCCGAGGGCCAGGGAGAGGGCGACGACGAGTTGCTTCGGGGACATGGCGGCTTTCCGGATGGCGTGCGTGTTTGAACGCATAATAACGGACAAGTTTGCGATGTTATTTGGGAATGCGCGGAGGAACAAGCAATGCCGGAATTGCCGGAGGTCGAGGTTTGCCGACTGGGGATCGCCCCGGAGCTGACGGGGCAGCAGATTCGGGGTGTGGTCATCCGGGCGCCGAAGCTGCGCCATGAAATTCCGTCCGGGCTGCGCGAGTGGCTGCCGGGTTGCCTGATCGTCGATGTCCGCCGGCGCGGCAAGTACCTGCTGATCGATTGCCGGCGCGAGGGGCTGGCGGGAACGCTGATCATCCATCTCGGCATGTCGGGCAACCTGCGCTTCGTGCCGCCTGACCTGCCACCGGAAAAGCACGATCATTTCGACCTGGTGCTGCCGACCCAGGTGCTGCGCTTTGCCGATCCGCGCCGCTTCGGCGTCATCCTCTGGCAACCCGGTCCGCCGGCGGCAGCTGCCGCGCATCCGCTGATCGCCGTGCTCGGTGTCGAACCGCTGGCCGATGATTTCACCGCCGACTGGCTGCACGCCGCGTTGTCGCGGCGCAACGCGCCGGTCAAGCCGGTATTGATGGACGGGCATCTGGTGGTCGGCATCGGCAATATCTATGCGTCGGAAAGCCTGTTCCGCGCCGGAATTTCACCGTTGCGGGCGGCCAGCCGGATCAGCCGTCTGCGCTGCGGCGTGCTGGTGGACGCGGTGCGCGACACCCTGTCGGCGGCGATTGCCGCCGGTGGCAGCAGCATCCGCGATTACGTGCATAGCGACGGCGGCGCCGGCTGTTTCCAGATTCAGGCGGGTGTTTACGATCGCGCCGGGCAGCCCTGTCTGCGTTGCGGCGGCGTGGTCCGGCAGATTCGCCAGGCGGGGCGCAGCACCTATTACTGCCCAGCCTGTCAGCATTGAAAGCCGGCGGCAAGGCGCGGAATTTATGCTAAATTGAAGTCCGGTTTTTCGCTGGGGTCGCCGACATGTCGCTTGCCAATCAATTTGCCGCTTACACCGCATGGCGTACGCTGCTGTCCAACGATATTGCCGAATTCCAGCGCTGGCTGGGCGACAACGAGTTGTCCGACGGCCAGATCGATCTGCGGCTGGCGCAGTTGCAGGAGCGCCTGCGCGAAGACCGGCTGAATGTCGCTTTCGTCGCCGAGTTCTCGCGCGGCAAGTCGGAACTGATCAACGCCATCTTCTTTGCCGAATATGGCAACCGCATGCTGCCTTCGTCGGCCGGGCGGACGACCATGTGTCCGACCGAATTGCTGTTCGACGGTAACAAGCTGCCGGGGGTCGAGTTGCTGCCGATCCAGACGCGCGCCTCCAATTCCAGTGTCAGCGAATACAAGCGCTTTCCCGAGGAATGGACCACGTTGCCGCTCGATGTCGATTCGCCGGAAAGCCTGCAGGAAGCCTTGCGCCACGTCAGCGAAACCACCCGGGTGAGCCCCGAGGAAGCCGGTCGGCTGGGTTTTGAAGTGGGCAGCGGCGAGGTCGACCTGTACCGTGTCGGCGACGACGGTCTGGTCGAAGTGCCGCGCTGGCGCCATGCGCTGATCAATTTCCCGCATCCGCTGCTCAAGCAGGGGCTGGTCATCCTCGACACGCCGGGGCTGAACGCCATCGGTGCCGAACCGGAACTGACCCTGTCCCAGTTGCCGAACGCCCATGCCGTGCTGTTCATCCTGGCTGCCGATACCGGTGTCACCCAGTCCGACCTGAACATCTGGAACGAGCACATCTGCACCGGCGGTTCGACCCGGCGCGGGCGCATGGTCGTGCTCAACAAGATCGACGGCCAGTGGGACGAACTGAAGACCGAAGCGGAAATCGAAGCCGAGATTGCGCGCCAGGCGGAAAGCTGCGCCGCCATTCTCGATCTGCCGACGACGCAGGTATTCCCGGTTTCCGCCCAGAAGGGGCTGGTGGCCAAGATCAACGACGATGCCGCCTTGCTGGCGCGCAGCCGCCTGCCGGCGCTCGAAGCCGCGCTGTCCGGCGAACTGATCCCGGCCAAGCGGGAGATCGTCTGCGAAAGCACCGAAAGCGAGTTCGGCGACGTTGTCCGGCGCGTGCGTGCCCTGCTCGATTCACGCCTTGACGGCCTGCGCGAACAACTGGGCGAATTGACCGAATTGCGCGGCAAGAATCGCGGCGTCGTCGAATACATGATGGGCAAGGTCCGCGCCGAGAAGGAAGAATTCGAGGAAGGCCTGCAGCGTTACTACGCCGTGCGCAGCGTGTTTTCGACGCTGACCAACAACCTGTTCGCCCATCTCGGCATGGACCGCCTGCGCCAGTTGACCGGCGAAACGCGCGCCTCCATGCTCGAAGCCACCTTCTCGCGCAGCCTGTCGACGGCGATGCAGGCGTTCTTCGTCCAGTCGCGCCGGGCGCTGAGCGACTCGGCCAACGAGGTCCGCGAAATCCTGGCGATGATGGACGCGGTCTATCGCAAGTTCTCGGTCGAGCACGGGCTCAAGCTCGGCTCGCCGGCAAGCTTCTCGCTACTGCGTTACGAAAAGGAGATCGACCGCCTGGAAGCTTGGTGCGACAGCCACCTGAACACCATGGTCTCGCTGCTGACGCACGACAAGAAGAACATCACGCAGAAGTTCTTCGAGGAGGTCGCCATCCAGGTCCGCCGCGCCTTCGAACGTGCCAACCGCGACGCCGAGGCCTGGCTGCGGGCGATCATGGCGCCGATGGAAACTCAGGTGCGCGAGCACCAGATCCAGCTGAAGCGTCGCCTGGAAAGCATCAAGCGCATCCACCAGGCGACCGACACGCTGGAAGACCGGATCGCCGAACTGGAAAGTGTCGGCCAGGTGCTCGAGCGACAACTGGCCATGCTCGACGACATCGAATTCAAGGTCCGCGACCTGATGTCGCCCGAACAGATGGAAGAATTGCGCGCTGCCTGAACCCGGCGCTGAACGCAAAAAAGCCCACGACGCGAATCGTGGGCTTTTTTACGTGATGCTGCTCAGGGGCGCGAGTTGCCGGTCAGCTTCTCGTACTTGGCCCAGAGTTGATCCTCGGATTCCTCGTGGGACGGATCCTTGGGGATGCAATCGACCGGGCAGACCTGGACACATTGCGGTTCGTCATAGTGGCCGACGCACTCCGTGCACTTGTTCGGGTCGATCACGTAGATCTCTTCGCCCTGGGAAATGGCCTCGTTCGGGCATTCCGGTTCGCACACATCGCAATTGATGCACTCGTCGGTAATCAGCAGAGCCATGACTCTAGTTCCTCTCTCGTTTAAGCAGTGGTTGTTGCCCGCAGGCGCTTTTCTACAGAAGGATGGACGAATTTTCCTACATCACCGCCCAGTCGCGCAATTTCCCGCACCATCGTTGCGGAAATGAACATGTATTGCTCGCCCGGCGTCAGGAACACCGTTTCGACCTCGGGATAGAGGCTGCGGTTCATTCCAGCCATCTGAAATTCGTATTCGAAGTCGGACACGGCGCGCAGTCCGCGCACGATCACCTTGGCGCCCATTTCATGAACGAAGCTCATCAGCAGGGTGTTGAAGCCGACGATCTCGATGTTGGGCAGGTCGCCGACCACTTCGCGCGCCATCTCGACCCGGTCGGCCAGCGTGAATCGAGGCTGCTTGGACGGGCTCTCGGCAATCGCCAGGATCAGCTTGTCGAACAGGGTTGCGGCCCGGCGCACTAAATCCTCGTGGCCCCGGGTGATCGGGTCGAAGGTGCCGGGATAGATCGCTACACGGTGGTTCAGTTTGTTCAATCCGTCGCTCGCCGCAACAAGTGGTAATGGACGCCGCCGGCCTTGCCGTGGCGCGTGGTGCGCCACCCGGCGAGCGATTCGATTTCGTGTTCCGCTTCGACGTACAGCGCGCCGTCCGCTTTCAGGGCCTTGTCCAGCAGCGGCGCCAGGCGCGGCAACCAGCCCTTGTGGTAAGGCGGGTCGAGAAAGATCAGGTCGAACGCGTCGTGCACCGAAGCCAGGCATTGTAGCGCATCCCCGCGCCTGATCTCCACGCTGGCCGGCTTATGGAGCAATTCGTGGTTTTCATGCAACGCCGCCAGCACGCGCGGCGAATTCTCGATCATCAACACGCGGGCGGCACCGCGCGAGGCGGCTTCGAAACCGAGTGCGCCGCTGCCGGCAAACAGATCGAGGCAGTGCCAGCCGTCGAGTTCCTGGCCGAGCCAGTTGAACAGCGTTTCGCGCACGCGGTCCGGCGTCGGCCGCAGACCCTCGCTGTCGGGGAAGCGCAGGACGCGGCGGCGGAACTCGCCGCCGACGATGCGGACCGAATTCACTCCGCCGCCACCGTGACCGTGACCAGATCGCCGGGGCGGACGTGGCGGGCGAAAGCTGCCCGTACCTCGTCGGCGGTGACCGCCTCGACGCGTGCCCGGTAGCGATCGAGATAATCGAGTGGCAGGCCGTAGAAACCGATCACGGCGATGTTGCCGAGCAGTTTGGCATTGCTGTCCAGACGCAGCGGGAAACCGCCGGAGAGATTGGCCTTGGCCGCGGCCAGTTCTTCCTCGGTCGGTCCCTTGGCGACGAAATCGCCGACCACCTGACGGACTACCTTGATCGCTTCCCTGGCCTGCTTGCGCTGGGTCTGCAGGCCGATCTGGAAGGGGCCGGTCTGGCGCATCGGCGCAAAGTAGCTGTAGATGCTGTAGACGAAGCCGCGCTTGTCGCGGACTTCCTGGACCAGGCGCGAGACGAAGCCGCCGCCGCCGAGGGTGTAATTGCCGACCAGCAGCGGGAAGAAGTCGGGATGGCCGCGCTCGATGGCCGGCAGGCCGAGATAGATGTGGGCCTGGCTGGCCGGGTGCGCCAGCGCCACCGTGCGGGCGCGGGCGGCGCCCGGCGGCTTCGGCAGGTCCGGCGGGGTGCCGGCCGGCAGGGCCAGGCTCAATTGCTCGGCAATGGTTTCGGCTTCGGCCCGCGTCAGCTTGCCGACCATGGCGATGCTGGCGTTGCCGGCGGTGTACAGACGCCGGTGGAAATCGACCAGGTCGTCGCGGGTCAGCGTTGCCACGCTCTCCGGCGTCGCCTGGCGACCGTAGGGGTGATCCGGGTACAGCGCTTCCCAGAAGGCCTTGCCGGCAATGCTGTCGGGGCGGGTCATCGCATCCTTGAGGCTGGCGATGGTGCGGGCCTTTTCGCGCTCCAGGATGGCGGCGTCGAAATGCGGCTGGCGCAGCACGTCGGTGAGCACGGCCAGCGCCGCTGGCAGCTTGTCGGCAGCGGTCAGGGTGCGCAGCGAGATGCTGGCGCGGTCGGTGTCGGCGCCGCCGCCGAGGCGGGCGCCGAGGTCGGCCAGCTGCTCGGCGATTGCCGTTTCGTCGCGCGCGCCGGCACCGAGGTCGAGGATGCCACGGGTCAACGCGGCCAGCCCGGCCTTGTCGGCCGGATCGAACATCGAGCCGGCGGCGAAGTCGATCTGCACGTCGAGCATGGGCAGCGCCGGTGCGGCCGAGAAGTAGACGCGGGTGCCGTTGGTTGTCGTCCAGTGTTCAATGGCAACGCCGGCCAGCGCCGTCTGGGCGGCAAGGAAGGTGATGGCTGCGGTGAGCAGTCGTTTCATGGCGGATTCCCTCAGTGACGGGTGGGGACGCGCTGGCGGCGCGGCTGGCCGGCGAGCGGTTGCGGGTCGAGGATGCCGATGGTCAGCGCGTCGTCGTCGAAATACTTTTTCGCAGCCGCCTGTACGTCGGCGGCGGTGACCTGCTGCAGGCGCTCGATCATGATGTCCACGTCCTTCCACGACAGGCCGATGGCTTCCATCTGGCCGATTTCCATGGCCTGGCCGAATACCGAATCGAGCTTGTACACCTGGCTGGCGACGAGTTGCGCCTTGGTCCGTTTCAACTCCGCCTCGCTGACGCCTTCCTGCTGGATACGGGCGATCTCGGCGCGCAGCGCGGCTTCCAGTTCGGCGACCGTGCGCCCTTCCGACGGGCTGCCGTAGAGGTAGATCATGCCCGGGCCGCGCGCCGTGCTGTCGTAGCTGACGCCGGCCGAAATGGCCAGCTTGTCCTCGCGCACCAGCTTGCGGTTGAAGCGGGCGGCGTCGTGGCCGTCGAGGATGCCGCCGAGGATTTCCAGCGCGTAGGGGTCGCGGTCGGCTGCCGGGTTGCGCAGGATCGGCGCCTTGTAGCCCATGATCAGCACCGGCAGTTCGGCCGGTCCCTTGGTCGTCAGCTGGCGCGTGCCTTCCTGACGCGGCTCGACCTGCGCCTTGCGCGCCGGCAGCGGGCGGGCCGCCAGAGCGCCGTAGTGCTCGCGGGCCAGGGCGAAGACTTCCTGATGGTCGACATCGCCGGAGACGACGACATACGCGTTGTTGGGCACATACCAGGTGTCGTACCAGGCGCGGGCGTCTTCGGCGGTCATGTTTTCCAGGTCGTTCATCCAGCCGATGATCGGCCGGCGATACGGGTGGGCCTGATAGGCGACCGCGTTCATCTGCTCGAACAGCTTGGCCTGCGGGTCGTCGTCGGTGCGCATGCGGCGCTCCTCCATGACCACCTTGATCTCCTGGGCAAATTCCTTGGGATCGACGGTCAGGTGGCGCATGCGGTCGGCTTCCAGGGCCATCATCTCGGCCAGCCTTTCGCGCGGAATCTGCTGGAAATAGGCCGTGTAGTCGCGGCTGGTGAAGGCGTTGTCGCGTCCGCCGGCGGCGGCCACGCGCTTGTTGAACTCGCCCGGGCCGACCGTCGGCGTGCCCTTGAACATCATGTGTTCGAGCACGTGGGCGACGCCGGAGGTGCCATCGACCTCGTCCATGCTGCCGACCCGGTACCAGACCATGTGCACCGCCGTCGGTGCGCGCCGGTCCTCCTTGACGATGACCTTGAGGCCGTTGTCGAGCGTGGTTTCGTAGGGGTTGGCGAGGGCGGCGGAGAGCAGCCAGGGGGCCAGCAAAACGGGAAGCAGGTGTCGCATGATCATGGGAAGTGGGGGCTTTCTGCTAGAATCCAGGGCTGTTTCTGCATCGATCCGGACGGCATCTTAACGACTGAGCGTCCGCCTGTCAGCAAGGCCTGAGACCTTAACATCCATGTTCAGTTTCCTGAAGAAATCCACGTCGGCCGCCCAGCCCGACGCCACGACCGAAACCCCGGCCCCGGCTTCCTGGCGCGAACGCCTGTTCAAGGGCCTGGCCCGGACCCGCGCCCAGTGGGGCGGCAAGCTCAAGTCCATCTTCTCGCGCGGCAAGGTCGACGACGAACTGCTCGAAGAGCTGGAAACCCTGCTGCTGACCTCCGACGTCGGCATCGAGGCGACCACCCACCTGCTCGACGAACTCAAGAAGGCGGCCAAGCGCGACAAGCTGGAAACCCCGGAGGCCATCCAGCAGGCCCTGTCGGATGCGCTTTACACGATTCTCGCGCCGCTCGAACAGGCGCTCGATGTGAGTACCCACAAACCCTACGTGATCATGATCGCCGGGGTGAACGGCGCCGGCAAGACGACCTCGATCGGCAAGCTGGCCAAGTATTTCCAGAGCCAGGGCAAGAGCGTGCTGCTGGCCGCCGGCGACACCTTCCGCGCCGCCGCTCGCGAGCAGTTGCAGACCTGGGGCGAACGCAACAACGTCACCGTCATCGCCCAGGAATCGGGCGATCCGGCGGCAGTCATCTTCGACGCCATTTCCGCCGCCAAGGCCCGCGGCATCGATGTCGTGCTGGCCGACACGGCCGGTCGCCTACCGACGCAACTGCACCTGATGGACGAAATCGCCAAGGTTCGCCGCGTCATCCAGAAGGTCGAGCCGGACGGCCCGCACGAAACCCTGCTGGTGCTCGACGCCAACATCGGCCAGAACGCGCTGCAGCAGGTCAAGGCCTTCGACAAGGCGATCAACGTCACCGGCCTGGTCCTGACCAAGCTCGACGGCACCGCCAAGGGTGGCGTCGTTGCGGCGATTGCCCGCCAGTGCCCGAAGCCGATCCGCTTCATCGGTGTCGGCGAGCAGATCGACGACCTGCGTCCGTTCTCGGCGCGCGATTTCGTGGATGCCCTGTTCGACCAATGATCGTTGCCAACAGCCTGACCAAACGCTATCCCGGCGGCTTCGAAGCCCTGTCCGGGGTCAGCTTCCAGATCGGTGCCGGCGAAATGGTGCTGATCACCGGCCATTCCGGCGCCGGCAAGACCACGCTGGTCAAGCTGATCGCCTCGATCGAGCGGCCGACTTCCGGCAGCCTGGTGGTCAACGGGCAGAATCTCTCGGCCCTGCGCCGTAGCGCCATTCCTTACGTGCGCCGCCATTTCGGCATGATCTTCCAGGACCAGAAACTGCTGTTCGACCGCAGCGCCCTCGACAACGTGATGCTGCCACTGCAGATCGTCGGCTTGCCGCACCGCGAGGCCGTTCGCCGGGCGCAGGCGGCGCTCGACAAGGTCGGCCTGCTGGCGCGCGAAAAAGCCAACCCGATTGCCCTCTCCGGCGGTGAGCAACAGCGTCTGGCCATCGCCCGCGCCGTGGTCAACCGGCCGACCGTGCTGCTCGCCGACGAGCCCACGGCCAATCTCGACAGCGCATCGGCGCAGGACATCCGCACGCTGTTCGCCGATTTCCACCGGGTCGGCGTGACCATCGTCGTCGCCACCCACGATCAGTCGTGGATTCAGCATTGCCAGGGCAACGCGCTGCGCCTCGATCACGGGAGGGTGGTATGAGACGCTGGCTGTCACAACATCGCGCCGCCTTGGCGCTGTCGGTGCGCCGCCTGCTGGCGGCACCGTTCAACACCCTGCTGTCGCTGCTCGCCATCGGCATTGCGCTGACCCTGCCGGCCTTCGGCTACGTCGTTCTCGATAATCTGCGCGAACTCGGCCGCAGCGCCTCCGGCGTCCAGGAAATCAGCGTCTTCATGGAAGTCGGCGCGGCGCGCAAGGACATCGCCGAAATCGAAAGCCGCCTGCAGACCCTGTCCGGCATCCGTTTCACCTTCGTGCCGCGCGACGAAGCGCTCAAGCGCCTGCAGAAAAGCGAGGAAATGGCCGAAATCGTTGCCAGCCTGCCGCGCAATCCGCTGCCCGACGCCTTCATCGTCGAGCCTGCCGACGCCTCGCCGGAAGCCCTCGACGTACTGCGTCAGGAACTCGCCAGCTGGCCGAAGGTCGCGCATGCCCAGCTCGATTCGGCCTGGGTCAAGCGCTTCGACGCCTTCCTGCGGCTCGGCAAGCTGACCGTGCTGATGCTCGCCGGCCTGTTCGGCGCCGGTCTGGTGGCGGTGACCTTCAACACCATCCGCCTGCAGGTGCTGGCCCAGGCCGCCGAAATCGAAGTGGCGCGGATGATCGGTGCCACCGACGCCTTCATCCGCCGCCCCTTCCATTATTTCGGCGTGCTGCAGGGCGTGCTTGGCGGGCTGGTGGCCAGCGGCCTGATATTCGCCGCCCTGCATCTGCTGGCCGGTCCGGTCGGCGAACTGGCCGCGCTGTACGGCGGCAGTTTCGTGCTGCATGCGCCGGGGGTGCGGGAAATCGCCGCGCTCTGCGCCGCCGGCGGCATTCTCGGCTGGCTCGGCGCGCAGTTGTCGGTCAGCCTGTCGCTGCGTCGCTTCGACTGATCAGGCGCGGTCGGTTCGCGGCAGCGTGACGCGGAAGCGGCTGCCGCGGCCGAGTTCGCTGTCCACCTCGATGCGACCGCCGTGCTTGCGCACGATGTCGTAGGCCAGGGCCAGCCCCAGGCCGGTTCCCTTGCCGGCCGGCCGGGTCGTGTAGAAGGGCTCGAAAATGTGCGGCAACACCTCGGCCGACATGCCGCAGCCGCTATCGATCACCTCGAACCACACCGTTTCGTCGTTGAAGCCGCTACGCACGGTGATCGTGCCGTGCTCGACAATCGCCTGGCCGGCATTGACCAAGAGGTTGAGCGCCACCTGGTTGATCTGCGCGCCGATGCAACGCACGGGCGGCGGTTTGCCGAATTCGCGGGTCACCGTCGCCTTGTACTTCAGTTCGTTCCAGACCACGTTGAGCGTGCTCTCCAGCCCCCGGTCGAGGTCGAAGTCCTCCGCGTCGCTCTGGTCGATGCGCGCGAAATCCTTGAGATCGGCGACGATGCGCCTCACGCGCTCGAGTCCGTCGCGCGATTCCTGCAGCAGGGCGGGCAGGTCGCCACGCAGGTAGTCGTAGTCGAAGGCTGCGAAATCGGCCTCGCCGGCTTCGCCCCTGCGGCACTTGTCGAGCAGGTCGATCATCTGCTGGCCGTACTTGCCGAGCGTGCCGAGGTTGGAATTGACGAAGCCGACCGGATTGTTGATTTCATGCGCGACGCCTGCCGCCAACTGACCGATGGCCGCCAGCTTTTCCGATTGCAGCAGTTGCCGGTGGGTCGATTCCACCTCGTCGATCTTGCCGGCCAGTTCGATCCAGCGCCGGCGCAACTGCTCCAGCAGCGCCCAGCCGAGCAGGGAGATCAGCAGGCAGGCGGCCAGCGTGGTCTTGATCAGTTCCCCACGATGCCGGGCGATCGCGGTGTCGATTGGCGTGTAATCCTGGGTCACGCTGATGCCGCCCCGGATGTCGCCGACGCGGTAGCCCTGAACGGCATGGCAGGCCAGGCAGCTTTCCTTGACCACCAGCGGCGCCATGTAACGCAATTGCCGGCTGCCGCCTTCGCTGTTCTCGACCGACCAACTTTCACTCACTCCCTGCTCGAAGCGTTCCAACTGGCGGCTCTCCCAGGGATCAGCCTGGTTGGCCGGGCGGATCGGTTTCAGGCTGGTCAGGCGGAATACCGTCGAATCGTCCGCCGCCGCCATCTCGCCGATCAGGCGGGTCATGTAGGCCGGATTGATCATCGTCATCGCCACCCCGTCGGTCGTCGTCACGTCGCGGCGCGGATGGTCGAGGTAGGGGTTGGGCTGGATCTGCGGCGTGACCGGCACATAGACCCCGCCATGCGAGGAATTCCAGTTACGCGTCAGCACCACCATGCGGAACATGTTGCGCGCCCCCTCGATCCCGACAGCGGTAAGTTGCTGCCGCATGTCGTGCATGTGCCCCTGAAAATACAGCGCGCTGCCGCCGATCCACAGCAACAGCGGGATCAGCCACCAGCGACGCTGGCGGATGTAGCGGGGCACGCGATGCAGGGCGGGATTGCTGCGCTGGGCTTCCATCGTCTCGATTCCGGGAGGTGGCCCATTATGGCCGAACTGCCGGAAGGACGACAATCGGGCGGTGCGGTCCGGAGGCGATGTGGGGCGATCAGCTATGCGGCGGGAAACGGCGGAGTTCAGCGGCGGTCAGGCAGCATAGCTGGCTGATCGTCTGCTGGAACGAATTGTTAGGTGCCTTATAAATCATGCCAGCGCCCCCTATCTTCAATGCCGTGTGTTGTGTTCTTTAAATAGCCTGACGGAAAGCTTGCCTTGAAAAAATCAAGAAACTCACGGTCGACATGGTGCTCAACGTTGCTCTTGTCGGCCATTACAAACGTCGAAAAATTATCCCAATCTCTATCTATCCTAGGAATTGGCATCGGGACAGAAGGTCTCATCGAGCCAAGTTTGTAGCTGTGTGGATCGTTTGGCGGGTCCGAGAAAAACCAATAGGTTTGAGCGTAGTTATAGCTGACGACATCCTTGAATTGAATAAGGATATGGAAACAGGGGGGCATCATCGGTGTGTCGAGGATAACTTCAACTTTCTTTCGCCCCGGAAAGTCTGCGTAAGCCATGGTATTGAAAACACCATAAAAGCCCTCTTCTGTGGGAGAAATCCCGAGCCTGCGGCCTTCCTCAGTTATGTATTTGACTGAAAACGTCGCGATATCAATGTCATTTTCGTCGTAGCAGTGGATGGCGAATACTTCGACATCGTAGGCTGGATGGTCACAAGGATTGGAAATCGTCACTACGATGCGGTCGCTTATCCAATTTGTCCGACAGGAGAGCTTTGGGAAATATGCCAAGCGAGCCTGAAGTGTCTGGATTGCGGCGTTTTCTCGGCTCGTCTCCTTTGTTTGGACAACTAAGCGGTGCGTAAGAAAAACATACACTCCTGTGAGCAGAACCAATGCAAGGGTCAATACTGCATTTAGCAAGGCAATATTATCTGCCGTCATAGCAAACGTTCCATAGATAGGTCTTAACTTAAAGTCGACGTCATATCCGCCAAGCATCCTGGGATTGCGCCAGATATCCTGGGTGACATGTCTGCCGAAGAGTCTCTCCACACGTAGCTACCGAACGCATACGCGATTTAGCTCGAAGCATGGATGGCTGTGAAACGCGGTGTTGCCTGTGTGGCGCCGCATATACTGGTGGACATGGCGTTGCTGGTGAACAGGCTGTCCATCGGCTTCAATACATCGGCTTCCCGTCGTTCAGGTTCAGCCAGCCCTTGACGATGCGGTAGATGATCCAGACGGCGTTGGCGACGAGGATGAACCAGCCGATGGCGACCACGAAGAGGATGGCGCCGATGATGCCCCAGAGCAGGCCGAACCAGAAGGTGCGGATCTGCCAGCGGAAGTGGCTTTCGAGCCAGGTGCCGGCGACTTCGCCGCGTTTGATGTAGTTGATGACGATGGCGGCGATGGCCGTGATGCCGATCAGGAAGGAGGCGGCGTAGAGGGCGTAGATGACGGTGGTCAGCGTCTTGGCCGACTTGTCGGCATCGCCGGTGGCGGGTGTGTAGTCCATGCGGTGCTTCCCCGGTGGTTCGTCCGGCAGTGCTGTCGCCAGGCGATGGTGTGGATGACGGGGATGATTCTGCAATATTTGCCGGGGATAGGCCAGCATCATGCGGAACGGCGTCTACAGGCTCAGCCAGCCCCAGGTAATCGCCAGCGTCAGCAGGGTGACCGGGACGCCGATGCGGGCGTGCTGGCGCCAGTCGATGGCGATGCCCTGTTTACGGGCGAGGTCGACGACGATGAGGTTGGCGATCGAGCCGACCAGCAGCAGGTTGCCGGCCAGGGTGCTGACCAGGGCCAGGGTGAGGCCGGCGTCCGGGGTTTTAAGGTGCGGTAGCAGGAGCATCACCGCCGGGACGTTGGAGACCAGGTTGGACAGGCCGACGCCGATGGCGAACAGCGGGCCGGTGTCGCCGAGGTGGATGCCGTGGCCGCCCAGCCAGGCAACTGCGGCGGCGGCCAGGCCGGTGGTTTCGAAGGCGTGGTTGACGACGAACAGGCCGACGAAGAGGACCAGCAGTTCCCAGTCGACAAAGCCCATCACGTGCGAGGAATGGAAGCGGCGCGAGAGCAGCAGCAGGCCGGCGCCGACCAGGGCAGCGACTTCGCGCGGCCAGTCGGTGAACAGGAAGATGAACAGCAGGCAGCCGGCGACGGTCAGACCCTTGGCCGTTTGCAGGCGGTCGAAAGCGGGCAGGGTCTCGTCGGCCGGGGCGGCGGTGGGCGCCTCGGTGGCGCGGCGCGGGGCGAAGACCAGCCAGGCCCACAGCGCGAGCAGGCCGAGGACGACCGGCGGCAGCGCCTTGATCAGGTAGTCGGCGAAATGCAGTTGCAGCACCGAGCCGATCAGCATGTTCTGCGGATTGCCGATCAGCGTTGCCGCCGAGCCGATGTTGGCGGCGCAGGCCAGGCCGACCAGGAAAGGCACCGGGTCGAGCCGGCGTTCGATGCACAGGCGGGCGACCACCGGCGTCATCGCCAGGCAGACGATGTCGTTGGAAAACACCGCCGACAGCGCGCCGGCAACGAAGATCAGGGCGCCGAGCAGCCAGGGTTCGGCGAGCGGCAGCGCGGCGACGCGGCGGGTGACTTCGGTGTAGAAACCGCCCAGGCGCATCTGCGCCGAAACGACCATGAAGGCGAACAGCAGCAGGATGGTCGGCAGATGCACGGCGCGCGCCGCTTCCTCGGTGCTCATCGCGCCGATGCCGACGACGGCGATGCCGCCGAGCAGCGCGACGCCGCTGCGGTCGAGCTTCAGTTTGGGCAGGCCGCCGAGGAACATGCCGAGGTAGACGACGGCAAAGACGGCGACGATGGCCGTCTGCAGCGGATGCGTCTCGATGGCGTGCAGCGGGGCGGCGAGTTCGGGGGTCAAAAGCCTATTTCGCGATTAGCGGAAAAGCTTCCGGGTGGCGAATCGAGGCCACAGCGAGGTCAATGTCCAGTGCCGGCCAATAGAGGTGCTCGGGCGTCGGCGCTTCGACCTGTGATATCTGCTCGACGGAGGCCTGGCGAAACCAGGGGAATTGCTCGAAGGGAAGCATGAGCTCTTCGTCCCCCAACAGCAGCCACAGACCGTGCCGCGAGATGTGGGTGACTTCAGGCGCCGAAATGACTGTGCCAGGCATGCTGGATCTCCTCTAGACGGGTTTCGATGAGGGCTTGCGCTTCGCGAATCTGCATCGAGCTAAGGCCCATGGATGTTGCCAGATGGACCGTCGGCGTCAGCCAGAACTTTGCCTCGCCATCGGGATGGGCGACATGAACGTGGATACGGGGTTCTTCGCGGGAAAAAAAGAAAAACCGGAATTGCCCCGAGCGGAAAACGGTAGGTGCCATGCGCAGAATTTAACTCATCTACGGGCTGATTGCTTTTAGTGCAGCAATCACGATGGTCAACGATAAAGCAGGAAAGCCTCGCGCTCGGCCAGCCAGGCGTTTTCGTCGGCCAGTACGGCGGCGTCCAGGTCGGCCGGGGTTGCGGCCGGATCGTCCACCCATTCGCGCAGCAGCGGCGAGCCGTTGATCAGGTCGATGGCCAGACGCTCGAATTCGTATTCGTAGCCGAAATCGCGCCAGATCGGGTAGTCCGGGTAAAGGCGGCGGATCGCCTTGAAGGCCAGCGCCTGCAGGCGCCAGGGCTTGAACGCGGCGTGGTCGTAATACGGGCCTTCGGTGTGGATTTGCAGCGCCTGGCAGAGCTGGCCGTGGAATTTGTGGAAGGTCGGTTCGAACCAGCAGGCGCGCAGCTTGCAGCCGTCGAGCCAGTCGGGCGCGAGCGCTCGCATCTCGGCCAGCACCGCCGCCGCGTCGATGTCCGGGGCGCCGAACAGGAACTCGAGCGGTCGGGTCGTGCCGCGGCCTTCGCTCAGCGTCGTGCCTTCGAGCATCACCGTGCCGGCGTAGGCGCGGGCCATCGAGAGGTTGGGCGCGTTCGGGCTGGGGTTGACCCAGGTCCGCTCGCCGAGCGGCCAGCCGTAACCGGGCGCCGCCTCGGGCTGCCAGCCGTGCATTTCGATGACGTGGTAATCGACATCGAGTTTGAGTTGGGCGATGAACCAGTGACCGAGTTCGCCCATGGTCAGGCCGTGGCGCATCGGCATCGGTCCGGCGCCGACGAAGCTCTCCCAGCCGGCGCGCAGGGTGAAGCCCTCGACCGGGCGGCCGGCCGGGTTGGGGCGGTCGAGTACCCAGACGCTCTTGCCGTGTGCGGCGGCGGCTTCGAGCACGTAGCGCAGCGTGGTGATGAAGGTGTAGATGCGGCAGCCGAGGTCCTGCAGGTCGACCAGCAGCACATCGAAGGTGTCCATCATCGCCTCGGTCGGCCGGCGCACTTCGCCGTACAGGCTGAAGATTGGAATGCCGTGCTGCGGATCGACGAAGTCCGGCGACTCGACCATGTTGTCCTGCTTGTTGCCCTTGATCCCGTGTTGCGGGCCGAAAGCGGCGGTGATCTTGAGGTCGGGCAGGGCGGCGAGCGCGTCGAGGCTGTGCGTCAGGTCGGCGGTGACCGAGGCCGGGTGGGCGAGCAGGGCGAGGCGGCGGCCGGCGAGCGGGCGGCGCAGTTCGCGGTCGGTGATCAGGCGGTCGATGCCGAACAGGAGTTTTTGCGTCATGGCAGGGGCAGCGTGAAGCTGGCGGCAAGGTGGAAATCGGGGCGTTCACCGGCGTGGGCGAGCGCCCAGTAGCTTTTGTCGCCGGCCAGGGTTTCGGCGACGACGGTCAGGCCGAGGCGGGCGGCGCCGACGGGCAGCAGGGTCGCCGGCAGTTCGGCGCACAGCCACAGGTCGTCGCCGTCGCGCCGGCAGGCGATGCGCGGGGGCGTGTCGATTGGCGGCAAGGCCGAGGCCTGGCGGTAATCGGCAAAGTCGTAGATGGCCCAGCAATTGGAGGGCGAGAAATTGAATTCGCGGTAAGTGCTGCCGCCTGCCGGGGCGATGAAGGCTTCGCAACAGGTGTGGCGCCACAGTTCGTCGGTCCGTGCGGGTGTTGTGGTCGCCGGCAGCAGCAGGTTCACGAAGGCCCGTGTCAGCCGGTAATCGAGGCGCAAGCCGCCATCGTCGGTGCGCCGGATGGCGACCGCGACGGCAAGGCCGTCGGGCGGGGTGCCGTCGGGGTGGCAGCGCAGGGATTCGAGGTTCATGGACAGCGAAATTGCAGGGCGAAAACAGGCGCTACTTTAATCCTTGTGCCCTTGGTCCGGGCGGGGTTTTGGAGTAATTTAGCGCCTTTGCGGCACAGACCGCAGGGAGAGAGAAAAAACATGACACCGTTGCGCATCAACCTAGAACAAGAAGAAATCCCCACCCACTGGTACAACGTCGTCGCCGACATGCCCAACCCGCCAGCGCCGCCGCTCGGGCCGGACGGCAACCCGGTGCCGCCGGAGGCGATGGGAGCGATCTTCCCCGACCCCATCCTCGAACAGGAAATGAGCGCCGAGCGCTGGATTCCGATTCCCGAGGAAGTTCGCCAGATTTATGCGCAATGGCGCCCGGCGCCGCTGTGCCGCGCGCTGCGTCTGGAGCAGATGCTGGGCACGCCGGCCAAAATTTTCTTCAAGTATGAAGGCGTGTCGCCGGCCGGTTCGCACAAGCCCAATTCCGCCGTGCCGCAGGCCTTCTACAACAAGCTCGCCGGCACCAAGAAGCTGACCACCGAAACCGGCGCCGGCCAGTGGGGTTCGTCGATTTCCTATGCCGGTCAGATGTTCGGCCTGCCGGTGCGCGTGTTCATGGTCAACGTCAGCTACCAGCAGAAGCCGTTCCGCCGCTCGATGATGCAGACCTGGGGCGCCGAGGTCTTCGCTTCGCCGACCAACCTGACCAATGCCGGCCGCGCCGCGCTGGCCGCCGACCCGGACTGCCAGGGCTCGCTCGGCCTGGCGATCTCGGAAGCCGTCGAGGAAGCCGCCGCCGACCCGAACACCTGCTACACGCTGGGTTCGGTGCTCAACCACGTGCTCCTGCACCAGACCGTGATCGGTCTCGAAGCCAAGAAGCAGTTCGACAAGATCGGCCTCTACCCGGACGTGATCTTCGGGCCCTGTGGCGGCGGTTCCAGCTTCGGCGGCATCGCCTTCCCCTTCCTCGCCGACAAGGCGGCCGGCGACAAGCGGGCGGCCAACCTGCGCTGCGTCGCGGTCGAGCCGACTTCCTGCCCGACGCTGACCAAGGGCGCCTACACCTACGATTACGGCGATGCTTCCGGCTACACGCCGATCATGAAGATGTACACGCTTGGCCACGACTTCATGCCGCCCGGCATCCACGCCGGCGGCCTGCGTTACCACGGTGCTTCGCCGCTGCTTTCGCAGCTGTTCCATGAAAAACTGCTCGACGCCATCGCCGTGCCGCAGGTCGGCACCTTCGAGGCCGGCGTCCAGTTCGCCCGCGCCGAAGGCATCATCCCGGCGCCGGAATCCTGCCACGCGATTCGCGCGACCATCGACGAGGCGCTGCGCTGCAAGGCCACCGGCGAAGCCAAGACGCTACTGTTCTGCCTGACCGGTCACGGCCACTTCGACATGGCGTCGTACGACAAGTATTTCTCCGGCAAGCTGGAAGACTACGAGTATCCGGCCGAAGCCATCGTCGAATCGCTGAAGCACCTGCCCAAGGTCGGCTGAAATCGTGAAAATCCTCGTCTTCCTCCTTGTTCTCGCCAACCTGTTGTTCTACGCGTTTTCGACGGGGTTGATCGATACGGGCGGGAGCAGCGAGAGCAACCGGGTCGGGCTGCAGTTGCATCCCGAGCGGATCCGCATCGTCGCCAGCGGCGAGCCGCCGGCGCCTGCTGCACCTCAGGCGGCGCCGGTCGAGCCGGTGCCGGTCGAAGTTGCCACGACCGAGGTGGTGGCGCCGATCTGCCTGCGCTGGGCTTCGCTGGCCAAGGTTGAGGCGGAGCGCGTCGGGCGGGTTGTCGGTGGCGGCTTTGCCGACTTCACGCTGGCGCAGGCTGCGGTTGCCGGCGAAGGCAGCGGCTGGTGGGTGCATATGCCGCCGCTGGCCAATCGTGCTGCCGCCGAGAAGAAGGCGCAGGAATTGAAGGCGCTGGGCGTCAGCGAGTATTTCATTGTCCAGGAAGGGGCGTCGCGCAACGCCATTTCGCTCGGCATCTTCAGTACCGAGAAGGGGGCGCAGGAACATCTGGCCAAATTGAAGGCACAGGGCGTGCGGTCGGCGCGGGTGGGCGCGCGGCCGGACAAGGAGGGCAACCTGCAGGTCGAACTGCGCGGCCCGGCCGGGCGCAAGGATGCGTTGCTGGCGGCGCTGGCCGAAGCCTTGCCCAAGAATCCGCCGAAAGACTGCGAGTGAGTCATTACGTCGTCGGTCTGACGGGCGGGATCGGCAGCGGCAAGACGACGGTGGCCGACCGCTTTGTCGAGGCGGGGGCGGCGCTGGTCGATACCGATGCCATCGCCCATGAACTGACGGCTGCCGATGGCGCGGCCATGCCGCTGCTGCGGCAGGCTTTCGGCGACGCTATCGCCACTCCGGACGGGGCGCTGGATCGGGCGGCGATGCGCCGTCTGGTCTTTGCCGACGCCTCGGCGCGCACGCGCCTCGAATCCATCCTCCATCCGCTGATCCGCGAGCTGTCGGATCAGCGTTGCCGCGCCGCGACGGCGCCCTACGTGATCCTGGCGGTGCCGCTGCTGGTCGAGTCGGGGCAGTACCGCGAACGCTGCGACCGCATCGCCGTCGTCGATTGTCCGGAAAGCCTGCAGATCGAACGCGTCATGGCGCGCAACGGGCTGTCGCGGGCCGAGGTCGAAGCCATTCTGGCGGCCCAGGCCAGTCGCCGGCAGCGCCTGGCGATTGCCGACGATGTCATCGACAACGGCGGTGACAAGGCAAATCTCGACGTACAGATCGCTGCCCTGCATCGGAAATATCTCGCCTCTGCCCTGAAAAAACCTAATGCAAACTGTTGAGATTTGCATGCAAATGGCTCAGAATTCAGCACAATTTTCCGATATCCGGAACCGGGCCGAGTGATTACCTACGAATATCCGTTCAACGAGCGCATCCGCACGCTGTTGCGTCTCGAAGACCTCTTCGAGAAGACGGCTTACTTCGCCCGGGCGGACGGTCAGCACGAACACCATGCGGCGCTTGTCGCCCTGTTCGAAATCCTCGAGGCATCGGGGCGTGCCGACCTCAAGATGGACCTGATCCAGGAACTCGAACGGCAGCG
This sequence comes from uncultured Azonexus sp., assembly GCF_937982035.1. Lineage (NCBI taxonomy): Bacteria > Pseudomonadati > Pseudomonadota > Betaproteobacteria > Rhodocyclales > Azonexaceae > Azonexus > uncultured Azonexus sp. Next base: position 44,799 of record NZ_CALJNI010000015.1, on the reverse strand, counting down.
GCAGACCCTGCTGGCCTTTCGCAACAACCCCGATATTTCCGAAGAAGCCCTGTCCGGCGCGCTCTACGAGATCGAGCAGTCGTCGGCCGCGCTGCTCGGCATGAACGGCAAGATCGGCCAGTACCTGCGCGACAACGACTGGCTGATGAGCATCAAGAGCCGCGCCGCCATTCCCGGCGGCGTCTGCGAATTCGACCTGCCCTCGTATCACTGGTGGCTGCACCGCGACCCGCAAACCCGGCGGGCGGCGCTGGAAGGCTGGAGCAAGCCGATGTTCGCGCTGCGCGACGCCTCGGCCATCGTCCTGCGTCTGTTGCGTTCGAGCGGCCGACCCAAGCGCCATGTCGCCGTGCATGGGCAATTCCAGCTCAATCTCGGCGGGACCTCGGCGCAGATGGTGCGCGTCGAAGTCGATCCCGAGGAGGCCGCCGTCCCCGAAGTCAGCGCCAACAAGTACTTCCTCAACATCCGCTTCACCAAGCCGCCGCTCAACGAGCTGAAGGCCCGTGGCTGCGACCGCGATGTCGAGTTCGACCTGACCTTCTGCAACCTCTGATTTTCCACCCATGACCAAGCCGCGTATCGTCCGCTGCCCGCAGTGCGGCCAGGATTCCCTGTGGGCGCCCGAGAACAAGTGGCGCCCGTTCTGTTCCGAGCGCTGCAAGCAGATCGATCTGGGCGCCTGGGCCAGCGGCAGCTACACCATTCCCGGCCAGCCGACCGACGAGGAAACCGCCGCGCCCGGCGTCGATTTCCTCGAAAGCAAACGCTGACCTACCAGCCGCGCATCAGCGCAATGCCGTGGGCGCCGTGGTGTATGGCGCTGTCGCGCAGGGTTTCGCGCATGCCGCCCAGGGCGAACACCGGCAGCCGGTTGCCGGCGCGGTAATCGGCGAAGCGGCGCCAGCCGATGCCGGGATGCTCGGGGTGGGTCGGCGTCGCCAGGACCGGGCCGAACAGCGCGTAATCCAGTTCTAGTTCGCCGGCCCGGGCAATTTCCTCTGCCGTGTGGCAGGAAGCGCCGACCCAGGCGAAATCCGGACGTTGTGCGCAGGCGGCCAGCGCTGCCGCCGAAAGGTGCACGCCGTCGGCACCGCAAAGCTTTGCCAGTTCGATATCGTCGTTGATGACCACCGGTGCGCCGTGGCGCCGGGCGAGGTCGACCACGGCAGCGGCGAAAGCCGCCCGCTGCGCGGCCGGCAGGGATTTGTCGCGGACCTGGATCAGCGGCGCCGGGCCGACGCCCAGTCGCCGTTCGAGGCGGGCCAGCCAGGCCTCGGTGCCGCTTTCCTCGGCCATCGAGATGAGCATCGTGTCGGGCAGGGCCAGGGCTTTCAGGATGGGGTCGTTGGCCGGCAGCACGGGCGCCACGGTGGCCGGGCGGCCACGTTCCTGCCAGTCCACGGCACTGTGTTCGAGCGGGGCGGTGATGCCGATTTCGCCGGTCCAGGCGGTGACGCGCCAGAAATTGAGGCGGACCGTCGCATGCGGGTAGGTGAACACGCGGGTCAGCCAGGGGTGGCAGACGGTGACGGTGATCCCCAGTTCTTCGTGCAGTTCGCGCACCAGTGCGTCGCGCACGCTTTCGCCGGCCTCGACCTTGCCGCCGGGAAACTCCCAGTAGCCGGCGTAGACCTTGCCTTCCGGACGCTGGGCGAGCAGGAATTCGCGACCGTCGGCGCGCAGCATCACGGCGGCCGCGACTTCGACGATGGCGCTCATGCCGGCTGGCGCCCGGCCAGGTCGCGGGCGAATTGCCAGGCGACGCGGCCCGAGCGCGACCCGCGTGACAGTGCCCAGTTCAGCGCTTCGCGTTCGCTGGCGGCGATCACTGCGTCGCTAATGCCGAACTGCCGCGCCCAATGCGCGAAGACGGCCAGGTAATCGTCCTGCGAGAAGGGGTAGAAGGAAATCCACAGGCCGAAGCGTTCGGACAGCGAGACTTTCTCCTCGACCGCCTCGCCGGGGTGGATTTCGTCGCCGACGCGCTGGGTTTCCAGGTTTTCCGACATGTATTCGGGCATCAGGTGGCGGCGGTTGGAGGTGGCGTAGATCAGGACGTTGTCCGGTGGCGCCGCGACCGAGCCGTCGAGTACCGATTTCAGGGCCTTGTAGGCGGTTTCGCCGGCTTCGAACGACAGGTCGTCGCAGAAGATGATGAATTTTTCCGGCCGGCCGTCGACCAGGTCGACGATGTCCGGCAGGTCGATCAGGTCGTGCTTGTCGACCTCGATCAGGCGCAGGCCGTCGGCCGAGAATTCGTTGAGCACGGCCTTGACCAGCGAGGACTTGCCGCAGCCGCGGGCGCCGGTCAGCAGCACGTTGTTGGCGCCCTGGCCGGCGACGAACTGGCGGGTGTTGGCGACGATGCGGGCTTTCTGGTCGTCGACGGTCTCGATGTCGCTGAGGCGGATCGGGTGCGGCTTGCCGACGCCCTGCAACCAGCCGCGGGCGCCGCTCTTGCGCCAGCGGAATGCCACGGCGGCGTGCCAGTCGGGCAGGGGCGGGGCCGGTGGCAGCGTGGCTTCGAGGCGGCCGAGCACATGCTCGGCGCGGGTCAGCAGGCGTTCGAGTTGGGCGGAGTCGATCATGGTGGCAGGTATACTGTGCGGCAAAGCTGCCCACTCTAACCAAAGCCATGTCAAAAAGCCAAGTTGTCCTGTTTGCTCTCGCCCTGCTGCTGGCCGGGTGTTCGACCCTGCCCGGCCTGTCCGCGCCGTCCGGAGAAAAGGCGCCGGCCTGTCCGCCCTGCGCGTCCTGCCCGGCGTGTCCGGCCGTCGAAACGCCGGTGCAGCCGCCGGCCTTCTCGCGCGTGTTCTCGCCGGCGAGCTGGGACGATCTGCCGGGCTGGAAGACCGATCAGCATGCGGCGGCCTGGCCGGCCTTCGTCCAGTCCTGTCGCGGATTGCAGCGGCGCAATACCGGTCAGTTCTGGCGCGAGATCTGCACCGGGATCGATGCGGTCGACGGCAAGTCGGATGCTGCCGTGCGCCAGTTCTTCGAGGCCCGCCTGCAACCTTACGCGGTGTCGACGGCCGACACGTCGGCGGTCAGCGGCATGGTCACCGGCTATTACGAACCGCTGCTGCTGGGCAGCCGCACGCCGGGCAAGCGCTTTGCGTTCCCGGTGCATGGCGTGCCGGAGAACCTGCTGACCATCGAACTGGGCGACCTTTTTCCGGAACTCAAGGGCAAGCGCGTGCGCGGCCGGGTCGAGGGCAACAAGGTCGTGCCCTACTGGACGCGCGGCGACATCCTGGCCAATGACAAATTGCCGGCGAAGACGCTGGCCTGGGTCGATGATCCGATCGAACTGTTCTTCCTGCAGATCCAGGGTTCCGGCCGCATCCGTCTGCCCGATGGCAGCACGATGCGGGTCAATTACGCTGACCAGAACGGTCATCCGTATCGTTCGATCGGCCGCCTGCTCGTCGAGCGCGGCGACCTGAAGCTGGAAGAAGCGTCGATGCAGGGCATCCAGGCCTGGGCGCGGGCCAATCCGGCGCGTCTCGACGAGTTGCTCAACAGCAATCCGAGCTATGTCTTCTTCCGCGAGATGCCGGCCAGCGACGACGGTCCGATCGGCGCCCTCGGCGTACCGCTGACGCCCGAGCGCAGCATCGCCATTGATCCGCGCTCGATTCCGCTGGGAGCGCCGGTCTTCCTGGCGACGACGCGCCCCAATTCGGCGCAGCCGCTGAACCGGCTGGTGATGGCGCAGGACACCGGCGGTGCCATCCGTGGTGCAGTGCGCGCCGATTTCTTCTGGGGCTTCGGCAAGGAGCCGGGCGCCCTGGCCGGCCGCATGAAACAGGACGGCCGGATGTGGGTTCTGCTGCCGCCGGGACATCCGCTCGACTGAGTTGATGCACGATACCGGGGCGTTTGCCCCGCGTCATGCACGCTTGCGGTGCGCGTTTTGTTTTGGTGCATTTTCCAATGCACTGATTTGAAACGGATTTCATGCACTGGAATGGTGCTTGCTTTTCCGGCTCCCAGATTATTTTCTGGGGGTCCCATGGAAACTTTGCACTCTGGCAGCAACGTATTGTTCATTCTTCTGGGCGGCATCATGGTGCTGGCCATGCACGCCGGCTTCGCCTTCCTCGAGGTCGGCACGGTACGCAAGAAGAATCAGGTCAACGCCCTGGTCAAGATCCTGACCGACTTCGGCGTGTCGACGATTGCCTACTTCTTCATCGGCTACGGCATCGCCTACGGTGTTCATTTCTTCAGCGGTGTCGAGACGCTGATGGAGAAGAACGGCTATGAACTGACCAAGTTCTTCTTCCTGCTCACCTTCGCCGCCGCGATTCCGGCCATCATTTCGGGCGGGATCGCCGAGCGCGCGCGCTTCTACCCGCAACTGGCGGCCACCTTCATGCTGGTCGGCTTCGTCTACCCCTTCTTCGAGGGGATCGCCTGGAATGGTGCCTTCGGCATCCAGGACTGGCTGACGGCCACTTTTGGTGCGCCCTTCCACGACTTCGCCGGCTCCGTCGTGGTGCATGCGATGGGCGGCTGGATCGCGCTGCCGGCGGTGCTTCTTCTTGGTGCGCGTTATGGCCGTTACACCAAGGACGGCCGGATGTCGGCGCATCCGCCTTCGTCGATTCCTTTCCTGGCGCTCGGCGCCTGGATCCTGACGGTAGGCTGGTTCGGCTTCAACGTGATGAGCGCGCAGACCATCGAGAACATTTCCGGCCTAGTCGCGATCAACTCGCTGATGGCCATGGTCGGCGGCACGCTGGCGGCGCTGGTGCTCGGCAAGAACGACCCCGGCTTCGTCCACAACGGCCCGCTGGCCGGTCTGGTCGCCATCTGCGCCGGTTCCGATCTGGTGCATCCGATGGGCGCGCTGGTCATCGGCGCCATCGCCGGCGCGATGTTCGTGATCCTGTTCACGCTGACCCAGAACCGCTGGAAGATCGACGACGTCCTCGGCGTCTGGCCGCTGCACGGTCTGTGCGGCGCCTGGGGCGGCATCGCCGTCGGCATCTTCGGCAGCACCGCGCTCGGCGGCGCCGGCGGCGTCGCCTTCATGTCGCAACTGCTGATGACCCTGCTGGCAATCGGCGTCGCCCTGCTCGGCGGTTTTGCCGTCTATGGCGGCCTGAAGCGCGCTTTCGGCCTGCGTCTCGACCAGGAAGAGGAATACCAGGGTGCCGACTTGAGCATCCACCGCATCACGGCGACGCCGGAGCGCGAACCGAGCTGGTAAATCGCCAGGCGGGCGGAAGCCGGAAAAGAAAAAACTTCCGCCCTGCCCTTGAAATCGGCCAAGGGCGTCACTATTATTAGCACTCACCGGCGACGAGTGCTAACAGATGCCCGCGCCGGTCCCGGTGCCGCAGCCGCGTGCCCGGCCAATTTCAGTGTTTTGCAGATAAAACTACAGGAGCGATATCCATGAACATCCGTCCTTTGCACGACCGTGTGATCGTCAAGCGCGTCGAAGCCGAGCGTACCACTGCCTCCGGCATCGTCATCCCCGATTCCGCCGGCGAGAAGCCGGATCAGGGTGAAGTGCTGGCCGTCGGCCCGGGCAAGCGTGACGACGCCGGCAAGTACATCGTTCCCGACGTCAAGGTCGGCGACCGTGTCCTGTTCGGCAAGTACGCCGGCCAGGCCGTCAAGGTCGATGGCCAGGAAGTCCTGGTCATGCGTGAAGAAGACATCATGGGCGTGCTGCAGAAGTAATTCCTGCATCCGACCTTTCAACAGAACAATTTTCAGGAGCTATTCACATGGCAGCCAAAGAAGTCAAATTCGGTGATTCCGCCCGCGCCCGTATGGTCGAAGGCATCAACATCCTGGCCGACGCGGTCAAGGTGACCCTCGGCCCGAAGGGCCGCAATGTCGTGCTCGAGCGTTCGTTCGGCGGCCCGACCGTGACCAAGGACGGCGTTTCCGTCGCCAAGGAAATCGAACTGAAGGACAAGTTCGCCAACATGGGCGCGCAGATGGTCAAGGAAGTCGCTTCCAAGACCTCCGACATCGCCGGTGACGGTACCACCACCGCCACCGTGCTGGCTCAAGCCATCGTCCGCGAAGGCATGAAGTACGTTGCCGCCGGCATGAACCCGATGGACCAGAAGCGCGGCATCGACAAGGCTGTCGCCGCCACCATCGAAGAGCTGAAGGCCATCTCCAAGCCGTGCACGACGACCAAGGAAATCGCCCAGGTCGGTTCGATCTCGGCCAACTCCGATTCCTCGATCGGCGACATCATTGCCGAAGCCATGGAAAAGGTCGGCAAGGAAGGCGTCATCACCGTTGAAGACGGCAAGTCCCTGGCCAACGAACTCGACGTCGTCGAAGGCATGCAGTTCGACCGCGGCTACCTGTCGCCGTACTTCATCAACAACCCGGACAAGCAGGTTGCCCTGCTCGACAACCCGTTCATCCTGCTCTTCGACAAGAAGATCTCCAACATCCGCGATCTGCTGCCGGTGCTGGAACAGGTTGCCAAGTCCTCGCGTCCGCTGCTGATCATCGCCGAAGACGTCGATGGCGAAGCGCTGGCTACCCTGGTCGTCAACAACATCCGCGGCATCCTGAAGACCGTTGCCGTCAAGGCCCCGGGCTTCGGCGACCGTCGCAAGGCCATGCTGGAAGACATCGCCATCCTGACCGGCGGCACCGTGATCTCCGAAGAGACCGGCCTGTCGCTGGAAAAGGCTGACCTGAAGGATCTGGGTCAGGCCAAGCGTGTCGAGATCGCCAAGGAAAACACCACCATCATCGACGGCGCCGGCGACGAAGCTTCGATCCAGGCCCGCGTCAAGCAGATCCGCGTGCAGATCGAGGAAGCGACCTCCGACTACGACCGCGAAAAGCTGCAGGAACGCGTGGCCAAGCTGGCCGGCGGTGTTGCCGTGATCAAGGTTGGCGCTGCCACCGAAGTCGAAATGAAGGAAAAGAAGGCCCGTGTCGAAGACGCGCTGCACGCCACCCGTGCCGCCGTTGAAGAAGGCATCGTTCCTGGCGGCGGCGTTGCCCTGCTGCGTGCCCGTTCCGCGGTCAAGACCCTGAAGGGCGAGAACCACGACCAGGACGCCGGCATCAAGCTGATCCTCAAGGCCATCGAAGCCCCGCTGCGCGAAATCGTTGCCAACGCCGGCGACGAGCCGTCCGTGGTGGTCGACAAGGTCGTTCGCGGCAAGGGTAACTACGGTTACAACGCCGCTTCCGGCGAGTACGGCGACATGGTCGAAATGGGCGTGCTGGATCCGACCAAGGTGACCCGCACCGCACTGCAGAACGCCGCCTCCGTGGCCGGCCTGATGCTGACCACCGAGTGCATGGTGGCTGAACTGGTCGAAGACAAGCCGGCCGGCGGCATGCCCGACATGGGCGGCATGGGCGGTATGGGTGGCATGGGCGGCATGGGTATGTAATACCCGGCCGGCCTCGCGCCAGTCAAAGGCCCCGCTTCGGCGGGGCTTTTTTTCGCCCGCTTTTTGCGGCATCGCAACATGCGCCGGAATGCGCTATTCTTGCGGCCTTTGCGTCGCCGGGCCGGTGGTCCGATGGAGTCGGTTTCATGCAGAAGCAAGCTGCGAGTTGCGGCCATATCCGTGAAAATCCGCGATTTCTGGCCCTGGTCAGAAAACGGAACCGCTTCGCTTTTTTCCTGGCAGCCCTGATCGTCATGGCTTATTTTTCCTACATCCTGGTGCTGGCCTTCTCGCCGAAATGGCTGGCGCTGCCGCTATTTGACGGCATGGCGACCAACACCGGCGTGCTGTTCGGGCTGGCGATCATCGTGCTCACCGTCGTCCTGACGGCCATCTACGTGCGCCGGGCAAACCGGGAGTTCGATGCCGAAACGACCGAAATCCGCCGCCAGGCATTGAAATGAGCCCGTCCGTCCGTTTCCTGATTCTTGCTGCCTGCGCACTGGCAACTGCCGGTGCCGCGCTGGCCATGCCCTCGGTCGGCCTCGGGCCGCGCCAGCCGACCAACTGGTCGGCGATCACCACCTTCATCTTCTTCGTCGGCGCCACCTTGTGGATGACGCGCCTGGCGACCGTGCGCAGTCGCTCTTCGGCCGACCTGTATTCCCCTGGTGGCGGGATTTCCGGCTTCCAGAACGGCCTGGCGATTGCCGGCGACTACATGTCGGCGGCGTCCTTCCTGGGGATTTCCGGCCTGGTTTTCGTCAGCGGCTTCGATGGGCTGATCTTCTCGGTCGGCTGGCTGGTCGGCTGGCCGGTGATCACCTTCCTGATGGCCGAGCGCCTGCGCAACCTGGGCAAGTTCACCTTTGCCGACGTCGCTGCCTACCGTTTCGCGCAACGTCCGGTGCGCACCTTCGCCGCGGTCGGTTCGCTGGTCGTCGTGCTTTTCTACCTGACCGCACAGATGGTCGGGGCCGGCCAGCTGGTGAAAATCCTGTTCGGGCTGGAGTACGCCTATGCGGTGATCATGGTCGGCATCGTGATGATGATGTACGTGCTGCTCGGCGGCATGACGTCGACGACCTGGGTGATGATCAACAAGGCGGTTTTCCTGCTCGCCGGTACCACGCTGATGGCGCTGGCGGTGATGTTCCATGTCGGCTTCAACCCCGAGGCCCTGTTTGCCCGGGCTAGCGACCTGCATGTGCTGAAGGACGCGCTGATGGCACCCGGCGGCTTGATCAAGGATCCGGTGTCGGCGATCTCCGTCGGCATGGCGCTGATGTTCGGTACGGCGGGTCTGCCGCACATCCTGATGCGTTTCTTCACCGTCGCCAATGCCCGCGAGGCGCGCAAGTCGGTGGCCTGGGCGACGCTGTGGATCGGTTATTTCTACGTGCTGACCTTCATCATCGGCTTTGGCGCCATCGTCAGCCTGATCGGCAACCCCGGCCCGTATTTCGTCGGCGGCAAGGTTGCCGGTGGTTTGCAGGGGGGCGCCAACATGGCGGCGGTGCACCTGGCCAGCGCGCTGGGTGGCGATCTTTTCCTGGGCTTCATTTCGGCCGTGGCCTTCACCACGATCCTGGCGGTGGTGGCTGGTCTGACCCTGTCCGGCGCCTCGGCCGTGTCGCACGATCTCTATGCCACGGTGTGGCGCAAGGGCAATGTCCGGGCCAGCGACGAACGCCGGGTTTCCAAGCTGACCGCCTTTTCCCTCGGCGTGGTTGCCGTCATCCTCGGCATTGTCTTCGAACACGAGAATGTCGCTTTCCTGGTGATGCTGGCTTTCTCGATTGCCTGTTCGGCCAACTTTCCGGTGCTGTTCATGGCGGTGCTGTGGAAGGACTGCACCACGCGCGGGGCGACCGTCGGCGGTTTTCTCGGGTTGGCCACGGCGGTGGTACTGACGCTGCTGTCGCCGGTGGTCTGGGAAAGTGCACTGCACAACCCGGTCGGCTCGGCACCGTTCCCGTATGCTTCGCCGGCGATTGTCTCGATGCCGCTGGCCTTCGTGGCCATCTGGCTGCTGTCGCTGCTTGATCGTTCGCCGCAGGCGGCGCGCGAGCGGCTGTTGTTCCAGGATCAGCTGATCCGTTCGGAAACCGGTATCGGTCACGTTGCCTTGCGGCCGCATCAGTAGCCGCGTCAATTCGACGCAGCGGCGATCCCGACGCTTTTGTTATTTGCTAGACTTGTCGGGATTCCGGTCGCCGGAAAAAAACGGTAGGGGGCTGTCCAGTGCAGGATCGGACCACCCCCTGAGTCGGGGCTTGCGCCTCGAACTCCTAAGACCATAAAAGGAGAACAGCCCGTCCAGATTAATGGGGCAGGCTTACAAAATGCTTACGCCTCCTGGGGGGAGTGTCGAACATGCGAATTCTGATTGCCGAAGACGATGCGATCATCGCCGACGGCCTGAGCCGGTCCTTGCGCCAGGCCGGCTATGCGGTGGATTGGGCGGCCAACGGAGTGGATGCCGACACCGCGTTGCTGACCGTCGAATACGACCTGCTGATCCTCGATCTCGGCCTGCCCAAGCTGTCCGGCCTGGAAGTGCTCAAGCGCCTGCGTTCGCGCAACTCGCAGTTGCCGGTGCTGATCCTGACCGCGCTCGACGGCACCCACGACCGGGTCAAGGGCCTCGACCTGGGCGCCGACGATTACATGGTCAAGCCGTTCGAGCTGGCCGAACTAGAAGCCCGGGTCCGCGCCCTGACGCGGCGCTCGGCAGGGACGGCGCCGACCATCCAGTGCGGTTCGCTGAGTTACGACCAGGTCGGCCGGGTGGCCAATATCGACGGTTCGCCGCTGGAGTTGTCGGCGCGCGAGGTCGGTCTGCTCGAAGTCTTGCTGTCGCGCATGGGGCGACTGGTGAGCAAGGATCAGCTGGTCGATCACCTGTGCGGCTGGGGTGAGGAAGTGAGCCACAACGCGATCGAGGTGTACGTCCATCGCCTGCGCAAGAAGCTGGAACCCGGTGGCGTCAAGATTGCCACCGTGCGTGGCCTGGGCTATTGCCTTGAACGACCGCAAGGCGAGTAATCCGCCCGGCGCCAGCGGTCCGCTGTCGCCGGAGACCGAGCGCTCGCTGTTCGGCGAGATCCTCGACTGGATGCTCGCGCCCTTGCTGTTCGTCTGGCCGTTGAGCATCGCCTTCACGCACTACTTCGCCAACAACGTCGCCAACTTTCCCTACGACCAGTCCCTGCGCGAGCACGTCGCCACCATCAGCCGGCAGGTGCAACTGGTCGATGGCAAGCCGGTACTGTCGCTGCATGCGACAACGCGCGCCATGCTGCGGGCCGACGAACTCGACAGCGTCTATTTCCACGTCCTGACCCAGGACAAGAAGCTGCTCGCCGGCGACCTCGATTTGCCGGTGCCCGAATTCCCCAGGCAAGCCGAGATGGTGCCCGGCGAAATCTACTTCCGCGACATGGAGTACAAGGGCCAGGATATCCGCGTCGCCTATTCCTTCATCGCCGAGCCGCAGGCCCCGGTCGAGGAGTGGGTGCTGGTCGAGGTCGCCGAGACGACCGAGAAGCGCACGCAACTGGCCAACCGCATCGTCGCCAGCGTGATCCTGCCGCAATTCATCATCATCCCGCTGGCCGTCATGCTGGTCTGGTTCGGCCTGTCGCGCGGCCTGCGGCCGCTGACCCGGCTGCGCAACACCATCGAGGACCGCGATCCGGGCGACCTGTCGCCGATTGCCACGCGCCGGGTGCCGGAAGAGCTGGAGCCGCTGGTCGAGGCGTTCAACGAAATGCTCGAGCGGATGAAGCGCAACGTCGAGGCACAGCAGCGTTTCGTCGCCGACGCCGCCCACCAGATGCGTACGCCCTTGACCGGGCTGAAGACCCAGGCCCAGTTTGCCGTCCGCGAAACCGACCCGGCCGCCCTGCGCCACGCCTTGCGCCAGATCGCCACCGGCGTCGACCGGGCCGGTCGCCTGGTCAACCAGTTGCTGACGCTGGCGCGGACCGAAGGCAGCGAAATCGGCCAGCAGAAACACGAACCGACCGACCTGGCCCTGCTGGTTCGCGAGGTGGTCGAGGACTGGGTCATCGTTGCGCTGGAAAAGAGCATCGACCTGGGTTTCGAGTCGCCCGGCAAGGCCATGATCACCGGCAATCCCTTCCTGTTGCGTGAGCTGGCCAAGAACCTGATCGACAACGCCATCCGCTACACGCCGCCGGGCGGCCACGTGACCTGCCGCATCATCGATACCGGCAAGACCGTGCTGCTTGAAGTCGAGGATGACGGCGTGGGGATTTCGCCCGAACAGGCGGAACTGGTGTTCGAGCGTTTCTACCGCGTCGACGACGCCGCTGGCGAGGGTAGTGGCCTGGGCCTGGCCATCGTTCAGGAAATCGCCAACCAGCACGATGCCCGCGCCACGCTGCGCCCGAATCCGCGCGGCAAGGGCGCGGTCGCCCGGGTGGCCTTCGCCACCTGGTACCCGCCGCTGCCGCCGCCGAACCCGCCGGAAGACTACGCCGAACTCTACCGGCAGTCGCCACCCCTCGGTCCCTGACGCCGGGAGTCCTGAAAATCTGCGAAACGCCCTTGCGGAGCCCCGGGGCTATCGCTATAATGCGCGCTCTTTAGGCCAATTAGCTCAGTTGGTAGAGCAGCGGATTGAAAATCCGCGTGTCCGTGGTTCGATTCCGCGATTGGCCACCAGAATTCCAGAAGCCCCTGATTGCCCTGCAGTCGGGGGCTTTTGCTTTAGCGGCTTCCCCGCTCGATGCCGGGGGGCTGACAGCGGGTTTTGCCCTCGCTATGATGCAGCCATGATCAAGTGGAATCCGCAACCCGGCAGTCTGGCGCTCTACGTCGGCAGGACGCGGGCGCAGACGCGCAACGTGATCGTCGTCGCCGAGGCGAGGGCGGGGCGGATGGTGGTCGATGCCATCGGGCGCAAAGGCGTCAATGTACGCCTGACGGTGAGTCGCGACAGCTTGCGCGAGCCGCAGCCCGATCTGTTCGTCTGATTGCCCGGTGCAATGCCGACGTAACATTGCGCTGGCATGATGCCGGCTTTTCCGGAGATGACCATGGATCTGCTGCTGTGGCGCCACGCCGAAGCCGAGGACGGTGAAGACGATCTGAAACGCCGCTTGACCGAACGCGGTGAAAAGCAGGCCAGGCGCATGGCGTCCTGGCTGCATGAAAACATGCCCAAGGATTTGCGCATCGTCGTCAGTCCGGCGGTCCGTACCCAGCAGACGGCGCAGGCGCTGAAGCTGCCGTTCGAGACCCAGCGCAAGATCGGCCCCGATGCCTGTGTGTCGGAACTGATCGCCGCGTCGGGCTGGCCCGATGCGCGCGGTTCGGTGCTGATCGTCGGCCACCAGCCCTCGCTCGGGCGGCTGGCCTCGCTGCTGCTGGCCGGGCAGGAGGCTGACTGGAGCATCAAGAAGGGGGCGGTCTGGTGGTTGAGCAACCGCCTGCGCCAGGGCGAAACGCAGACCGTGCTGCGCGCGGTGATACCGGTCGAATTGCTGGACTAGACAAGCGCCGCCCATCGGCGTGAAATAGACCCTTTGGCAATCCAGACAAGGGGCATCCATGGTTACAGCGAAAAAGAAGACGGCCACTACCACCACGGCCGCAGCACCAGCAACGCGCACCCGTACCACCCGTCAACGCGCGGTCGCCAGCGGCGACGTGCCGCCGGTGCAAACGCCGGCCGGGATCGAGGGCTTTTCCGTGCACAACGCCGTCGATGCGGCCCAGGAAGCCAAAATGGCGGCGATGCGCGATATTCTCGCCAATTCGCCGGCCGAGGAAGCGCTGACGATGCTCAAGAGCCTGCTCAAGCAGCAGCGCATTGCCGTCGACGACGGCATCGTCAATCCCGACGAGGAACTGGCCAAGGATTGGCGCGAAGGCGGTTATCCGTACAAGAACCTGATGCAGCGGGCGAATTACGAGCGCCAGAAATACCGGCTGCAGGTCGAGTTGCTGAAGCTGCAGGCCTGGGTCAAGGAAACCGGGCAGAAGGTGGTGATCCTGTTCGAAGGCCGCGACGCGGCGGGCAAAGGGGGGACCATCAAGCGGTTCATGGAACACCTGAATCCACGGGGCGCCCGCGTCGTCGCGCTGGAGAAGCCGTCCGAAATCGAGCGCGGTCAATGGTATTTCCAGCGTTACGTGCAGCATCTGCCGACCAACGGCGAGATCGTTCTGTTCGACCGTTCCTGGTACAACCGGGCCGGCGTCGAGCGCGTGATGGGCTTCTGTTCCGACCAGGAGTACGGTGAATTCGTCCGTCAGGCGCCGGAGTTCGAACGCATGCTGGTGCGCAACGGCACCCACCTGATCAAGTTCTGGTTCTCGGTCAGCCAGGAGGAACAACGCCGTCGCTTCCGCGAGCGCAAGGTGCACCCGCTCAAGCAGTGGAAGCTGTCGCCGATCGACATGGCTTCGCTCGACAAGTGGCACGACTACACCAAGGCCAAGGAAGCGATGTTCTTCCACACCGATACGGCGGATTCGCCGTGGACGGTGATCAAGTCGAACTGCAAGAAGCGCGCACGCCTGAATGCCCTGCGCTACGTGCTGCACAAACTGCCGTACACGAACAAGGACACGTCGCGGATCGGCAATCTCGACCCGCTGATCGTCGGCCGTGCCAACGTCGTCTATGAACGCGGCGAGCAGTCGGTGGCGCTGATTTAACTGACCACGTAAGCGGCGCTGCCGGTTGCGATCAGCAGCCCGCTTTCATTCTCCAGTGTCATCTGGATCGAGGCGATGCGCCCGCCGAGGCGGGTGATCCGTCCGGTGGCCGTGAATTGCTTGCCGATGCCCTGATGCAGGAAGTCGGTGCGCAGGTCGATGGTGCCGATGCGGCCGAAGCGGTGCGCCACCTGCTCAGCGGATTCGCCGGCGAACTTCTCGGCGATGCCGACAACGGCTGCAAAACCGCCGACGGTATCGAGGACGGCGGCAATGGCGCCGCCGTGCAGCCGGCCGTAGAGGTAATGGCCGACCAGTTCGGGGCGCATGTCGAAAACCAGTTGCGGTGCGGCTGGATCGAAGGAAGCGACCTTGAGGCCGAGCACTTCGTTGAAACTGATGCGGTGTTCGAACATCTCGCGCAGCGTGGCTTCGAGTCGCTGCTGCTCTGCGGCGGAGCGGCGTGGGGTCAGTGCTACAGGCGTCATGGTTGTTTTTGGGCTCCGGGGAAAAGTATTATCTCCAGACCCTCTCCAGAGTGCAATTTTTGAACTTCATGGTTGAGTTGAACAAACGCTCTGAAGAGCTCCCATTCCTGACTGTCACACTCAAGGGGGGGCTCCGGGGGTCTCGCTTGGTATCGACGATAAATTTGTCATTGACATGGAACGCTGTACGGGTAATGTAAACTGCTTTAGAATTCTGACAGATTTGAATGGAATTTTAGGCAGATATGGCTCGGTCCCTTTCCTTTACCGTCAAGGATGTGTGTAGCGCTCTGGGTGGTCTATGCCGATCGCGCGCCCATGCGTGGACTCAGTTGCCTCCTTTTTCCCTGATTGAAACTACGGAGCGGAGCGCGCGTCGCTTCGACATTGCCGACTTGCTCGCCATGGCTGTCCTGCAAACGCTGGAAGATCGCTTTTGCGTCAAGAGCCGATTGCTGGGGCGATTATCCGGCGGTATTCATCGTTACCTGTCTGAGCCAAAGGCTGTAAGTGTTGAGGAATGGGTTTTCATTCGCCTTGAGGACGGAATGACGCGCAGAATTGATGCCGCGCCGATTTGCGAACCTGGTTGGGTTCTGGATATGGCGGAAGAGCGTAACCGTATCAATGTATACCTCGGTATCGCTCCGCCCCAGCGCGAATTGCCGCTGGTTGCTGATGTGCTTGTCCAAGCTAGATGAGAACAACCCTCGACCGACTCGGAGACTTCGGCGCACGTCCGGTTGATTGTGTCGAACTGCACCGCCAGGACGATCCTCGTCTGCTGCGTTATGTCGACCTCATTCGCGGTGGCTCATCTCCCATGGTCGACACGGTTATAGAAAACAAAGCGCAAGCGCTGCTCTATGTCGTTGATGTGGCACGACTGAGCGGCTTGGCCGACAGCGCTCGTTATATCGCCGAGCTACGCCGCAAGTTGGCCATGCGTGGCGACCCCGCTTGGCTTGGCGTGCTGCGCCTCGGTCGCCTGGATATCTACGCAACGGATCTCCGTCCCGTACCGGATTCCAAGCCTGTCTCCTTTTTCGCCGACCAAGCCGATGCCCTCGGTGTCCTCGCCAGGCTCGCTTACGGTGAAAATCTGGCCCAGCCGTCTGAACTGCTGCTGCGTAGCGTGCTCTTCGGGCTGATGACGGACGCCAGTCAGGAATTGAAAGAGATGGGCATGTCGACCAGCGAAAGCATCGCGTTGACCGGACGAGCCCTGTTTTTCCGCTACCTGATAGGGCGCGGGATTATCAAGCAACATCATCTGAGCGCCATTTCACCCAGTGCGCAATCACTGGAGATGTGTTTCGCCAGTGAAGATTGCCTGGTTGAAACCAACGCCTGGCTGGACCAGACCTTCAATGGCGACCTGCTGAAACTGCCCACGCAGAATTACCGGGAATATTTTCGCTATCTTTTTCTGCAGCTTGGGCAAGGCCTCAGTCGTCCCCTTGAGGCCATCCTCGGTCTGGACATGCCGCGCGCTCCCGGTGCTTCACAACGGTCGCTGAACTGGGGAGACCTGGATTTTGACCATCTGCCAATCGGTCTCCTGAGCGAAACTTACGAAGAGTTGATGTGCCGCTTCGATGCAGAGACTCGGCACGATACCAGCGTCTATTACACCCCGGCGCATATTGCCGAATACATGGTTGACGAAGCTTTCCATCGGCATCCGGCCGGTGCGGCGGCAAGGGTGCTCGACCCGGCATGCGGCGCGGGTGTCTTTCTGGTTGCGAGCTTCCGCAAGCTCGCAGAACTGTATTTTGCGGAAACTGGGCGACGCCCTGAACGCGCTGCCTTGCGGCACATATTGAATGAGCAATTGGTCGGCTTTGACATCAATGCCCACGCGCGCATGCTTGCCGCCTTGGCCTTGTATCTCACCGCGCTGGAGCTCGACCCCGACCCAGCCCCGGTCGAAGAACTGACTTTCAGCAAACTGGAGGGCAAGGTCTTGATTGACGTTGCCGATCCTGATGCCGATCCGTGCTCTATCCGCCCCATGGCCGGTAGCATGGGCGATCATGTGTCGGCGCAATATCGTTCAGCCTTCGATCTGGTCATCGGCAATCCACCTTGGACCAGCCTCAAGCCCGCCTATGCCGCGATAGACCGGACGTTTACAAAACGCTGCCGTGCCATCGCCGCACAACGGGGTCTGCTCGATCTCTACCGTACCTATAAAAATCCGGATCAGGTGACCGACCTGCCCTTCATATGGGGGGCCATGGATTGGGCAAGGCCGGGTGGACGTATCGCACTGGCCTTGGCGGGGCGTTGGCTGTTCAAGATGTCGCCAGCCGGATTTTCTGCCCGTAGCGCGATTTTCCGGGCTTTGTCCATCACCGGTATTCTGAATGGCGCATCCGTTCGTCAGACCCGGGTTTGGCCCAATGTCGATCAGCCTTTCTGTCTGCTGTTTGCGGACAATCAAGTGCCTCAGGCTGGAGATCAGTTCGTTCTGGTCAGCCCCGACGATCAACCCGGACTCAGCGAAAAAGGACGCATGCGGATTGATGCCAGTGATGCTGTGCCGATCGCACTTGATCTGGTTACCAAACAAGCGGCGCTGATCAAGACCTTGTATCGGGGTTCCGTGCTTGATGCCGCTATTGTTCAGCGCATTCACGAACGGGCAAAGACTTCCCTCGGTGAATACTGGAATCACGAGCACGGATTGCTACGTGGGCAGGGGTATCAAGTCGCCAAGCGAACAGATGATGACTCGTTTCTTGAGGGTTACCCGACGCTGGGTGCCCGCTATGAGAGGCATCCTTTTGTGGTCCAGACTGATACGCTGACGCCCTACCAGCCTGGCGGCTTGCAATGGCCACGGAGCCCGGAAATCTATCGGGCACCATTAGTTTTGGTCCGCGAAGGATACAAATCAGACCGCAATCAAGGTCGCGCACTGCTCAGCCTTTCGAACATCGCCTATTCGGAATCGTATTACGGTTTCTCCGCCGCCAATCACCCTGATGGCGAATTCCTGGCCAAGTACCTGCTTGTGCTGATGCACAGCCAGCTATTCGAATATTGGGCGCTAATGACCAGCGCCAAATTTGGCGTTGAGCGTGAATCCTTACAATTGCGCGATATCGAGAGTTTCCCGTTTGTCGCGCCGGAATGCTTCAACGCAAGCTGCCGCGAGCAAATCGATCGCTGCGCGGTCGCCCTGCTTGATCGCCAACCCGATTGGGCTGAACTGGATCAGACGGTTGCTGCGATCTATGGTCTCGGCCATTACGATCGGGAAACCATCGGAGACACGCTCGCGACGCGTTCGCCTTTCCCTGCAATCAAACAGTTCGCTTCCAGCCCGGTAAGTCAGCACTGCGCCGAGCAATTCCGCGCTCGTCTGGCCGAGGAGCTATCCAGCGTGTTGGCTGCAAGTGGATATCAGGTCCATGTCCAGCAACTTGCGGGCGATAGCCGACTTCCCTGGAAATTCATCGCTGTCTGCCTCGGGCAATGCACGCTGCCAGAGGCTTTGCCACCCACATGGATCAAGCATGCCGACGACCTTGCCGTCAGCCGTATCACCGTCGTTGACGCTCATCAGCCGCTGATTGTCATCGGCCTGCTCGATCAGCGACGCTACTGGACCCACACCCAGACCAGACTGCTGGCCTCCGATATCCTGTGGGCGCACGGAGCCTTGCTTGAGGAGCGTGCCAAACGATGAGTGGCCTGATGACCCGGAACTGGTCGCGACCAGCAGCCCCAGACTCTCCCGCACAGATTGCTCCATCCCTGCTTGTCGTTGTTCAGAATGCCCTCTCCATGGCCTGGCGGCTCTTGCAGCAAGAAGTGCAGGCCGGCACTTTCTCGATATGTGCCGCAACCGAGGACGAAATTACCGAGCGCCTTTACATGATTCTTGGGGAGTTTCATGCCGCCGGCGAAGCGGCTATTCCCGGATTATCGAAATTCGAAACCTCTGTCAGAGAGGGAAACATGCGGAATTTTGATGGCCGGCATCTGGATAAACAGCCCGATCTTGCCTTTCGCCCCCTGCGCGGCCAGATTCCGACAGCCAATTCGGTTCCAGCAGCCATCTTCATCGAATGCAAACCGATCGACAGCATCCATCCCTTACCGAGCATTTATTGCCGAGCGGGTTTGATCCGCTTCGTAAACGGCGATTATGCTTGGGCGGTGGACAGGTCCATGATGGTTGGCTACGTGCGTAATATTTGCTCGCTGCCGGGTGGGTTGGCGACATGCTTGAGCGATGCTCAGCTTGCCACTGAGTTAGCGCTACATGGCATGCTTCAAGCGCTAATCCCAACGGCCTCGGGCGATCCGGTCTATCAGTCAACACATGAACGAATGTTCTGCCTGCAGGGTGGTTCGACGCCAGCAGGCATGATTACGGTTCATCACCTGTGGCTTTCGCTGGCTCAACCCTGTGAAACGTCCAGTTGCCGCGACAACACAAAAAAAAGGCGACGGGGTGAGCCGTCGCCGAAGACGAACGCTAATACAACAACTTAGCGTAACGCAGAGGACCTTACTTCTTGCGCGGCGCGGGAACGTCCGTGCAGGAGCCGTGGGCAACTTCGGCGGCCATGCCGACGGTTTCGCCCAGGGTGGGATGCGGGTGGATGGTCTTGCCGATGTCGACGGCGTCGCAGCCCATCTCGATCGCCAGGCAGACTTCGCCGATCATGTCGCCGGCCGACGGGCCGACGATGGCGCCGCCGATGACGCGGTGCGTTTCGGCATCGAAGATCAGCTTGGTGAAGCCGTAGTCGGCGCCGTTGGCGATGGCGCGACCGCTGGCCGCCCAGGGGAACTTGGCGGTTTCGACCTTGCGGCCTTCCTTCTTCGCCTGATCCTCGGTGTAGCCGACCCACGCCACTTCCGGATGGGTATACGCCACGCCGGGGATGACCTGGGCGTCGAAAGCGGCCTTGTGGCCGGCGGCGACTTCGGCGGCGACGTGCGCTTCATGCACCGCCTTGTGCGCCAGCATCGGCTGGCCGACCAGATCGCCGATGGCGAAGATGTGCGGGACATTGGTCCGCATCTGCTTGTCGACCGGGATGAAACCGCGCTCGTCGACAATCACGCCGGCCTTGTCGGCGGCGAACTTCTTGCCGTTCGGCGAGCGGCCTGCCGCTTGCAGGATCAGGTCGTACCTGACCGCTTCGGCTGGCGCGCCTTCGCCCTCGAACTTGACCCAGAGGCCGTCGTCCTTGGCGTCGACCGCGACTGTCTTGGTCTTCAGCATGATCTTGTCGAAGCGCGACAGGTTCTGCTTTTCCCAGACCTTGACCGCATCGCGGTCCGGGCCCTGCATCAGCGCGTCGCCCATTTCGACGACATCGACCCTGGCGCCCAGCGTTGAATAGACGGTGGCCATTTCCAGGCCGATGATGCCGCCGCCGATGACCAGCATCTTCTCCGGCACGAAGCGCAGTTCCAGCGCGCCGGTCGAATCGACGATGCGCGGGTCGCGCGGGATGAAGGGCAGATGCACCGCTGCCGAACCGGCGGCGATGATGCACTTCTGGAACTTGATGACCTTCTTGCTGCCGGTCTTGTCCTGGCCGCTGCCGGTGGTTTCCTCGACTTCAAGGTGATGCGGGTCGAGGAAATGGCCGTAGCCGCGCACGATGTCGACCTTGCGCCCCTTGGCCATGCCGGCCAGACCGCCGGTCAGCTTGCCGACGACCTTGTCCTTGTGTGCGCGCAGCTTGTCGATATCGACCTGCGGCGCGGCGAAAGTGACACCGGCGTCGGCCAGGTGGCTGGTTTCGTCCATGACGGCGGTGACGTGCAGCAGTGCCTTGGACGGGATGCAGCCGACGTTCAGGCAGACACCGCCGAGCGTCGAATAGCGTTCGACGATGACCGTCTTCATGCCCAGATCGGCCGAACGGAAAGCGGCGGAATAGCCGCCGGGGCCGGCGCCGAGGACGAGCATCTCGCACTCGATGTCGGCGCTGCCGCCGTGGCTGGCGGCAGCCGGTGCGGCCATGGGGGCCGCTGCCGGGGTTGCCGCGGCCGGCGCCGGGGCGCTGGCGGCGGTGGCTGCACCGGCCTCGACCTTGATCAGCAGCGCACCTTCGCTGACCTTGGAACCGACCTGCACCAGCACTTCCTTGACCGTGCCGGCGACCGTGGACGGTACGTCCATGGTGGCCTTGTCCGATTCCAGGGTGACGATAGCGTCGTCCACCTTGATCGTGTCGCCGACCTTCACGAACAGGTCGATGACCGGCACGCTGTCGAAATCGCCGATGTCCGGGACTTTCACTTCAACCAGATTGCTCATGGTCATTCCCCCTTACAGCGCGACGCGACGGAAGTCGGCCAGCAGTTGTGCGATATAGACGTTGAAGCGGGTCGCCAGCGCGCCGTCGATGACGCGGTGGTCGGCGGTCAGCGACAGCGGCAGGGTCAGGCGCGGCACGAATTGCTTGCCGTCCCAGACCGGCTTCATCGTCGACTTGTTGACGCCGAGGATGGCGACTTCCGGGGCGTTCACAATCGGCGCGAAGTAGGTGCCGCCGATGCCGCCGAGCGACGAGATGGTGAAGCAGGCGCCCTGCATGTCGGCCGGCTTGAGCTTGCCGTCACGGGCCTGCTTGGCGAGGTCGCCGGATTCCTGGGCGATCTCGAACACCGACTTCTTGTCGGCGTTCTTGATCACCGGCACGACCAGACCGTTCGGCGTGTCGGCAGCGAAGCCGATGTTGAAGTACTTCTTCAGCACCAGATTGTCGCCGTCGAGCGAGGCGTTGAACTCGGGGAACTTCTCCAGTGCCTTGACGCAGGCCTTGACCAGGAAGGCCAGCATGGTCAGCTTGGCGCCGCTGCCCTTCTCGTTTTCCTTGTTGAGCAGGACGCGGAAGGCTTCCAGGTCGGTGATGTCGGCGTCTTCGTGATAGGTCACGGCCGGAATCATGACCCAGTTGCGCGACAGGTTCTGGCCGGAAATCTTCTTGATCCGCGACAGCGGCTTGACCTCGATCTCGCCGAACTTGCTGAAATCGACCTTCGGCCAGGGCAGCAGGTCGAGCCCGCCACCCAGGCTGGCGCCGGCGGCAGCCGCCGGGGCGGCAGTGGCGCCGGACATCACGCCCTTGACGTACTTGGTCAGGTCTTCCTTGACGATACGACCCTTGGGCCCGGAAGCGCTGACCTTGGTCAGGTCGACGCCGAGCTCGCGGGCATAGGCGCGAACCGATGGCGAGGCGTGCACCTTGCCGCCGACCGGCAGGGCCGGGGCCAGTGCGACGGGCGCGGCGGCCGGTGCGGCAGCGGGTGCTGCGGCAACCGGTGCAGCAACTGGCGCCGGCGTGGCAGCTTGCGCCGCGGCAGCCGGGGCAGCTGCGCCGGCACCGGTTTCGACCTTGATCAGGACCGTGCCTTCGCCGACCTTGGAGCCAATCTGGACCAGCACTTCCTTGACCGTGCCGGCGACGGTGGACGGAACATCCATCGTCGCCTTATCGGATTCGAGCGTGGCGATCGCATCGTCGATCTTGATGCTGTCGCCAACCTTGACGTACAACTCGATAACCGGGACCTCCGCAAAATCGCCGATATCCGGCACCTTGACCTCGACCAGGCCGCCGGCGGCAGCCGGGGCAGGTGCAGCCGCCGGAGCGGCCGGCGCAGCGGCGGGGGCCGGTGTCGCAGCGGGGGCGGGAGCCGCTTCAACAGCGGCAGCCGCGCCAGCTTCGACCTTGATCAGCAGGGCGCCTTCGGCCACCTTGGAACCGACTTGCACCAGCACTTCCTTGACCGTGCCGGCAACCGTGCTCGGCACATCCATGGTGGCCTTGTCGGATTCGAGGGTGACGATGGCGTCGTCGACATTGATCGTGTCGCCGACTTTGACGAACAGTTCGATGACCGGGACTTCGTCGAAATCACCGATATCGGGAACCTTGACTTCAATGATCTGGCTCATGTCGTCGCTCCCTTCTTAAACCGACATCGGATTCGGCTTGGCCGGATCCAGGTTGTACTTGACCAGCGCGGCCGCGACCTTTTCACGGGCGATCTCGCCGTTGTCGGCCAGCGCCTTGAGGGCAGCCAGCGTCACCCAGTGACGGTCGACCTCGAAGAAATGACGCAGCTTCTCGCGGGTGTCGGAGCGACCGAAGCCGTCGGTGCCCAGCGTGACGTACGGCGCCTTGACGAAGGGCCGAATCTGCTCTGCGAACATCCGGATGTAGTCGGTAGCAGCGACGACCGGTCCCTTGGCGCCAGCCAGCTTCTGCTCGACGTGCGACAGCTTCGGCTCTTCCAGCGGATGCAGCAGGTTCCAGCGGGCGACGTCCTGACCGTTGCGGGCCAGTTCGTTGAAGCTCGGGCAACCCCAGATGTCGGCCTCGACGCCCCAGTCCTGCTTGAGCAGTTCGGCGGCGGCGATGACTTCGCGGAAGATGGTGCCGGAACCGAGCAGTTGCACGCGCGGGCCGGCCGAATCGCCGCCCTGCTTGAACGAATACATGCCCTTGATGATGTCGGCTTCGGCGCCGGCCGGCATTTCCGGGTGCTCGTAGTTCTCGTTCATCACCGTCAGGTAATAGAACACGTCTTCCTGTTCCTGGAACATGCGGCGCATGCCGTCCTGGGCGATCACGGCGACTTCGTACTGGAAGGTCGGGTCGTAGGAAATGCAGTTCGGGATCAGTTGCGACAGGATCAGGCTGTGGCCGTCTTCGTGCTGCAGGCCTTCGCCGTTCAGCGTGGTGCGGCCGGCGGTGCCGCCGATCAGGAAGCCGCGGGCGCGTTGGTCGCCGGCAGCCCAGCACAGGTCCAGCGTGCGCTGCAGGCCGAACATCGAATAGCAGATGTAGAACGGAATGGTCTGGACGTTATGCACCGAGTACGACGTGGCGGCGGCGATCCAGTCGCTCATCGCACCGGCTTCGTTGATGCCTTCCTGCAGCACCTGGCCGGTCTTCGACTCCTTGTAGAACATCAGCTGGTCGTGGTCTTCCGGAACGTAGTTCTGGCCTTCCTGGTTCCAGATGCCGACGGCGCGGAACATGCCTTCCATGCCGAAGGTGCGCGACTCGTCCGGGACGATGGGGACGACGTTCTTGCCGACATTCTTGTCCTTGAGCAGCATGTTCATGATGCGCACGATGGCCATCGTCGTCGACAGTTCGCGGCCTTCGCCGGAAGCCTTGAGCAGGGCGGTGAACGCGTCGAGCGACGGCACCGCCAGCGGCTCGGCCTTGCGGCGGCGTTGCGGCAGGTAGCCGCCGAGCGCGGCGCGGCGCGCCTGCATGTACTTGTACTCGGCCGAGTCTTCCGGGAACTTCAGGTAAGGCAGTTCCTCCAGCTTGTCGTCCGGCACCGGCAGGCCGAAGCGGTCGCGGAAGCGGGCGATCTGCTCCTTGTCCATCTTCTTCTGCTGGTGGGAAATGTTCATGGCCTCGCCGGCCTGGCCCATGCCGAAGCCCTTGATGGTCTTGGCCAGGATCAGCGTCGGCGCACCCTTGTGGGTGACGGCGGCGTTGTAGGCGGCGAATATCTTGAAGATGTCGTGGCCGCCGCGGTTCAGGTTCCAGACGTCGTCGTCGGTCCAGTCGGCGACCAGTTCGCGCAGTTCCGGCGTGTTGAAGAAATGCTCGCGGACGTAGGCGCCGTTCTTGGCCTTGAAGGTCTGGTACTCGCCGTCGCACAGTTCCATCATGCGCTTCTTGAGGATGCCCTTCTTGTCGCGGTTGAACAGGGCGTCCCAGTGGGTGCCCCAGATCAGCTTGATGACGTTCCAGCCGGCGCCGCGGAATTCGGCTTCGAGTTCCTGGATGATCTTGCCGTTGCCGCGCACCGGACCGTCGAGGCGCTGCAGGTTGCAGTTGATGACGAAGATCAGGTTGTCCAGCTTCTCGCGGCCGGCCATGCCGATGGCGCCGAGCGATTCGACTTCGTCAGTCTCGCCGTCACCGAGGAAGGCCCACACCTTGCGGTCGCCGGCCTTGGCCAGACCGCGCGAGTCCAGGTACTTCATGAAGCGGGCCTGGTAGATGGCCTGGATCGGGCCGAGGCCCATCGAGACGGTCGGGAACTGCCAGAAGTCCGGCATCAGCCAGGGGTGCGGATAGGACGAGATGCCCTTGCCGTCGGTTTCCTGGCGGAAGTTGTCCATCTGCTCTTCGGTCAGGCGACCGAGCATGAAGGCGCGCGAATAGACGCCCGGCACCGAGTGGCCCTGGAAGAAGATCAGGTCGCCGCCGGACGGGTCGTTGATGCTGCGCCAGAAATGCGAGAAGCCGACGTCGTACAGCGCGGCGGCGGAGGCGAAGGAGGCGATGTGGCCGCCGACGTTGGTGTGCTTGTTGGCACGCACGACCATGGCCATGGCGTTCCAGCGGATGTAGGAGTGAATCTTGATCTCCATGTCCGGATCGCCCGGGTACTTGGGCTGCTGGTCGGCGCGGATGGTGTTGATGTATTCGGTGTTGGCGGAGTACGGGATGTCGATACCGTCCTCGCGGGCCTGACCGATCAGCGTTTCGATCAGGTAATGGGCGCGTTCGGCGCCTTCGTTGCTAATGACGCCTTCGAGTGCGTCGATCCATTCCCGGGTTTCCTGCGGGTCCTGGTCGGCGGGCAGGGTGTTCGGCTGGTCGGCCATGGTTTGTCTCCTACGTGGGTTTTCATTCTGTCCTGCTGGCTCAGCAGGACAACTTTAACGCTTTGCACGGAGGATCACACCCCGTGTTTACACCTAGTTTCTGTTGCGCATTGTAAAAACAAAATTCGCATCGTGCAATATTGCGCGATTGGTTTGCGGGATTTTTTATGCAATCCGATATGAGACAAAAAACTAATGCAGCCTTGCTTGCGTTGTATCAAATCGAAGTTCTGCCGCCTTCCTATAATTTCCGCTCTTGTCTTTGTAATCAGGAGCTTTCATGGCAGCAGTCATGCCCGCACCGGCCGCCAGCCGGCATTTGCTTTCCGGCAACGAAGCTGTCGCCCGCGCCGTCTGGGAAGCCGGCGTCAAGGTGGCTGCGGCCTATCCCGGCACGCCGTCGACCGAGATGCTGGAAGAAATCGCCACCTACCCGGATCTCTACGCCGAGTGGTCGGTCAACGAGAAGGTCTCGCTGGAAGTTGCCATCGGCGCCGCCTACGCCGGGTCGCGCGCCTTCTGCTGCATGAAGCATGTCGGCATGAACGTCGCCTCCGACGCGCTGATGACGCTGACCCTGACCGGCGTCAGTGGTGGTCTGGTGATCGCCATTGCCGACGACGTCGGCCTGTCGTCGTCGCAGAACGAGCAGGATTCCCGCTACTGGGGGCGTTTCGCGCATGTGCCGGTGTTCGAGCCGGCCGATTCGCAGGAAGCCTACGCGATGACGCTCGACGCCTTCGCGCTGTCCGAGCAGTTCCAGGTGCCGGTGATCCTGCGCATGACGACGCGCATCAATCACGTCAAATCCATCGTCACCGTCGGTGAGCGCGTGCCGCACACCGGCGCCGGCTTCCGCAAGGACCCGGCGCGTTACGTGATGGTCCCGGGCAACGCCGGCAAGCGCATTCCGCTGATGTTCCAGCGCGACCGCGACCTGCGCGCGCTGGCCGAGACTTCGCCGCTGAACTTCATCGAGCCGGGCAGCGACCGCCGCGTCGGCTTCATCACTTCCGGTCCGGCCTACATGCACGTCAAGGAAGCCTTCCCGAATGCCCCGGTGCTCAAGCTTGGCTTCTCTTGCCCGGCGCCGTTCGAGAAGTGCCGCGAACTGGCGGCGCTGGTCGATCAGGTGGTGGTGGTCGAGGAAGTCGAGCCGCTGCTCGAAACCGAACTCAAGGCCCAGGGCATCGCCGTCATCGGCAAGGACATCCTGCCGCTGCAGGGCGAGTTGTCGCCGGCCGTGCTCAGGCCGGCGATTGCCCGGCTGCTCGGCGAAGTGCTGCCGGAAAGCGAAGCGACGGCCGCCCTGCAACTGTTCCCGCGGCCGCCGACGATGTGCGTCGCTTGCCCGCACCTTGGCGTCTATTACACGCTGTCGCAGGTGCGCAACCTCAACATCTCCGGCGACATCGGCTGCTACACGCTGGGTGCCGGTCACCCCTGGCAGGCGATGGATACCTGCGTCTCGATGGGCGCGTCGATGGGCATCGCCCTGGGCATGGACAAGGGCCGCGGCGAGTCCGACAAGGACAAGCGCGTGGTCGCCGTGATCGGCGATTCGACTTTCCTGCACATGGGCATGCAGGGTCTGCTCGACATGGTGTACAACAAAGGCAACGTCACCGTCCTGTTGCTCGACAACCGCGCTGTCGGCATGACCGGCGGTCAGGACAACCCGGGCAACGGCCGCGACATCCACGGCGACGAAGCACCGCGCATCGACTTCGCCAAGCTGGTGTCGGCGCTGGGGGTCAAGGACGAGCGCATTCACGTGGTCAATCCGTACGAGTTGCCGGTGCTGTTCAAGACCATCCGCGAAGAGGTCAAGGTGCCGGATGTGTCGGTGATCATCACCGACCAGCCCTGCGTGCTGATCAAGGACTACCACAAGCTCAAGCCCTACGCAGTCGATGAGGACAAGTGCACCGGTTGCGGCAACTGTATCGATGTCGGCTGTCCGGCCATTCACGTCACCCGGCGCGGCAAGGAGGTCAAGGCCAGCGGCCGTGAGGTCGACCTGGCCTTCGTCCGTATCGAATCGTCGGTGTGTACCGGTTGTGGCCTCTGTCTGCAGCCCTGTGCGCCCAAGGCTATCGAGCACTACGTACCGAGCGCGCCGATCCAGTTCGTCAAGGGAGGGTGTTTGGCATGAGCGCAACGACCAATATCCTCGTCGTCGGTATCGGTGGCCAGGGCGTTATGACCGCCACCGAAATCCTCGCCGAAGCGGCCATCGCCCTCGGTCACGATGCCAAGAAAACCGAAGTCGCCGGCATGGCGCAGCGCGGCGGCGTCGTCTCCTCGCACCTGCGTTTCGGCGAGCGCGTGCTGTCGCCGCAGATCACGCCGGGCAGCGCCGACGTGCTGCTCGGTTTCGAATCGGCCGAGGCGATGCGCTGGCAGCACATGCTGAAGAAAGGCGGCATCACGCTGATGAACACCGCCCGGCTGGTGCCGCCGGTGGTTGAACTCGGCCTCTTCGATTACCCCGACGATCCGCTCGCCGAAATCCGCAAGACCGGCAACAAGGTGGTCGCCTTCGACGCGACGACGATTGCCCAGGAACTCGGCGACATCCGCCTCGGCAACACCGTCATGCTCGGTGCCATCGCCGATCATCTGCCGTTCGGCGCGGAAGTCCTGCTCGATTGCGTGCTCAAGCGTTTTGCGCGCAAGGGCGAGAAACTGGTCGAACTCAACCGGCGTGCTTTCGAGGCCGGAAGGGCGGCGGTGGGCGCGGCTGAAGCAGCGCTCGCGTAATCTGGTAAAATCCGCGCCGAATCAAAGGGAAAGGCCACCGCCTTTCCCCTTTTCTTTTTGACGGATGGACGATGACGGCACAAATCATTGACGGCAAGGCGCTGGCGGAAGAGCTTCGGCAGAGCTTCAAGGCACGCGTGGAAACCCTGACGGCCAAAGGGCACAAGCCCGGTCTGGTGGTCATTCTGGTTGGCGAGGACCCGGCCTCGCAGGTCTACGTGAAGAACAAGGTCAATGGCTGCCTGGCCATCGGCATGCATTCCGAGAAGATCGTCTATGAGAAGGACGTCGATCAGCAGGTCGTCCTCGACAAGATCGCCGAACTGAACGCCGATCCGTCCATCCACGGCATCCTGGTGCAACTGCCGCTGCCCAAGCACTTCGACGAAGAAAAGGTCCTTGAAGCGATTTCCGCCGAGAAGGACGTCGACGGCTTCCACGCCGAGAACGTCGGCGCGCTGTCGCAAGGCGCGCCGCGCTTCATCCCCTGCACGCCGTACGGCGTGATGAAGATGTTCGAAAAGGGCAACGTCGACCTGACCGGCCAGGAAGCCGTCGTCATCGGCCGCTCCAACATCGTGGGTAAACCCATGGCGATGCTGCTGATCAATGCCGGCGCCACGGTCACCGTCTGCCATTCGAAGACGCGCGACCTGAAGTTCCACACCAGCCGCGCCGACATCGTCGTCGCCGCCGTCGGCAAGCCGAAGTTCGTCAAGGGCGACATGATCAAGCCGGGCGCCGTCGTCATCGATGTCGGCATCAACCGCCTGCCGGACGGCAAGCTGTGCGGCGACGTAGACTTCGACGACTGCCTCGCCGTTGCCGGCCAGATCACCCCGGTGCCAGGCGGCGTCGGGCCGATGACCATCACCATGCTGCTGGCCAACACCATCGAGGCCGCCGAACGCAAAGCAGGAATCCGCAAATGAGCGACAAGAAAATCTCCGTCGGTATCGTCATGGGTTCCGACTCCGACTGGCCGACCATGCAGGCCGCCGCCGTCATCCTCAAGGACTTCGGCGTCGCTTTCGAAGCCCGCGTCGTTTCCGCCCACCGCACGCCCGACCTGCTCTTTGAATACGCCGAGACCGCCGCTCCGCGCGGCCTGCAGGCGATCATCGCCGGTGCCGGCGGTGCCGCCCACCTGCCCGGCATGCTTGCCGCCAAGACGACGGTGCCGGTACTCGGCGTGCCGGTGCAGTCGCGCGCGCTGTCCGGCGTCGATTCCTTGCACAGCATCGTGCAGATGCCCAAGGGCATCCCGGTTGCCACCTTCGCCATCGGCGAAGCCGGCGCCGCCAACGCCGCGCTGTTCGCCGTCGCCATGCTGGCCAACGGCGACGCGGCGCTGAACGCCAAGCTGCAGGCTTTCCGTACCGCCCAGACCGAGAAGGTCCTGGCGATGAAGCTGCCCGAAGTATGAAGACGACGATCTTGCCGCCCGCCACGCTGGGCATGCTCGGCGGTGGCCAGCTCGGCCGCTTCTTCGTTGCCGCCGCCCACGAACTGGGCTACCGGGTCTGGGTGCTCGATCCGGACAAGAATTCCCCCGCCGCGCAGATTGCCGAACGCCACTTCTGCGTCGCCTACGACGACTACGCCGCGCTCGACGAATTCGCCGCCGGCTGTGCCGCGATCACCACCGAATTCGAGAACGTGCCGGCGGCGACGCTCGACTACCTCGCCAAGTTCGTGCCGGTGCGCCCGCACGCGGCGGCAGTGGCCATTTGCCAGCACCGCGTGAGCGAAAAATCTTTCCTGCGCGACAACGGTTTCCCGCACGGCCCGTTCATCGAGGTCAACAGCGACGCCGACCTGAAGGCCGCGCCGGCCAGCCTGTTCCCGGCCATCCTCAAGGTCGCCCGCTTCGGCTACGACGGTAAAGGCCAGGCGACGGTCAACAACATCGAGGAGGCGCTGCTCGCCTTCGCCCAGTTCAAGGGCGAGCAATGCGTGCTCGAACAGCGTCTGCCGCTCGACTACGAAGTTTCGGTCGTGCTGGCGCGCGACGAGAACGGCCAGGTCGCCTGCTTCCCGACCGGCGAGAACCAGCACACGCGCGGCATCCTCGATGTCTCCATCGTGCCGGCGCGCACTTCCGGCTGCATGAAGAGCGACGCCGAAGACGTCGCCGCGCGCATCGCCGAAAAGCTCGGCTACATCGGCACCATGGGCGTCGAGTTCTTCGTCAGCCGTGGCCAGCTGCTGGTCAACGAAATGGCGCCGCGCCCGCACAACAGCGGCCACTACACCATCGACGCCTGCGTCACCAATCAGTTCGAGCAACAGGTGCGCGCGCTGTGCGGCCTGCCGCTGGGCGAGCCGCGCGCGCATTCGGCGTCGGTGATGGTCAACCTGCTCGGCGACCTGTGGTACGACGGCGATACCTACCGCGAACCCGACTGGTCGGTGCTCTACGCCATCCCCAACCTGAAGCTGCACCTCTACGGCAAGCACCACGCCCGCCCGGGCCGCAAGATGGGCCACTTCACGGTCATCGGCGACAATCCAGAAGCCGTGCAGAAGACCGCGCTGACCGCCCGCGCCGCCATCGGCATCAAGGACTGATGACGCCTTCCGAAGCGGATTACCAGCGCGCTGTCGACCTGCTGCTGGCCGGCAAACTGGTCGCGCTGCCGACCGAGACCGTCTACGGCCTCGGCGCCGACGCTGCCAACCCGGCGGCGGTGGCGAAAATTTTCGCTGCCAAGGGCCGCCCGGCCGATCATCCGCTGATCGTCCACCTGGCCGGCCACGATACCGTCGAGGCCTGGGCCGAGCAGGTGCCGGCGGTCGCCTGGGAGCTGATGGAAACCTTCTGGCCCGGCCCGCTGACCTTGATCCTGAAGAAGCAGGCCTGGGTGCCCGACGCCGTCACCGGCGGCCAGGATACCGTCGGCCTGCGCGTCCCCGGCCATCCGGTGGCGCTCGAACTGCTGCGCCGTTTTGCCGCCGCCAAAGGTGAGCACGCCGGCATCGCCGCGCCGTCGGCCAACCGCTTCGGCCGCATCAGCCCGACCACCGCTGCCCACGTTGCCGAGGAACTGGGCGAAGCCGTGCCGCTGATCCTCGACGGCGGTCCCTGCGCCGTCGGCATCGAATCGACGATCATCGACTGCTCGCGTGGCGAACCGGTGGTGCTGCGTCCCGGCCACATCTCGCCGTTGCATCTCGAAGCGGTGCTCGGTCGTGTGCCGGCGATCGAAACCAGCCACGGCGCGCCGCGCGTTTCCGGCTCGCTGGAAGCGCATTACGCGCCGATCACGCCGCTACGCGTGGTCACTGGCGAGCGCCTGCTCGACTTCCTCAACGCCCAGCGCCATCGCGGCGGCACCTGCGGCGTGATCAGCCCCAACCAGCCGCCGCAGGCCGGCATGCCGCACGCCTGGCGGATGCTGCCGGCCGACCCGGTCGGCTACGCTCACGACCTCTACGCCGCGCTGCGCGATATGGATCATGCCGGCGTCGACCTGATCGTTGTCGAAGCCCTGCCGACGGGAGCGGACTGGGTGGCCGTCGCCGACCGGCTCCGGCGTGCCGCGGTCGGCGCAGGCCAGAAACCTGCCGGGGTGTCGGAGAATGGATAAGCCCGAAGTATTGCGCTAGAATTCGGGCACTTCGGGGGCATAGCTCAGTTGGGAGAGCGTCTGGTTCGCAATCAGAAGGTCGGCGGTTCGATCCCGCCTGTCTCCACCATCATTCGAAAGCCCGGCCGCGCGCCGGGCTTTTCCTATTGCGGGTCGCCGTTCTTCCTGCCGTCGCGTGTCTGGTAATAGCGGATCATGCGCCGTCGTTTGGCCTTGACCCGCCAGTACCATACTGCGCTGATCACGAAATAGCTGAGCAGGCCGAACAGCGTGGCCATGACGGCCAGGCCGGTGATCAGCGGCAGGCCGAGTTTGCCGATGCGTTCCCAGATACTGGTCTCATGGTCGGCATCCTCATGTACCGGCGGTTCGTCCTGCGGCGTGTCGCCGTATATCCAGCTGCCCAGACGGTAGGCCGCGTAATACACGGGGCCGAAAGTCACCGGGTTGGTGACCAGCGTGCTGGCTGCGGCGGCCGGGACATTGGCGCGCAGCAGGACGGCTGCAGCGGCGGAGAAGGGGATCTGGGCGATCGGGATCAGCAGCCCGAAGAAGATGCCGAGCGCCACGCCGAGGGCGACGCCGCGGCGCGACCAGCGCCACAGTTGCGGGTGGGCCAGGAAGGGGCGCAGCCAGCCGAGCCAGCGATTGGCCATGATCTGTTCCCGGGTCGGAATCAGTGAGCGCAGGCGGCTGGTCGGGCGGTTCATGGCTGGTGGCTTGGGTAGGCGGGTGCTGGGTGAAAGCGGCGAATCATACCGCGTCTGCGTAGCCGAAAGCGCAGTTGCCCGGAGGCTTTTCAGCGGTGTTGTGGCGAATGTGCCAATCGCTTGCAAGTGGGCCCGCTTCCCGGAATACTGTGGACAAGGAGTGCGGGTTGGTCGAGACACTCCCGGCAAGCGGTTTGCCCCGCAAAAATAAGAATCCTGATGGAGGAAGACACCATGAACCATCCTGTTAACGTTCGTGCGCACAAGCTGTCGCAAAATGCCTCGCTGTGCGTTTCCGGTTTCAACCTGATTGCCGCCGATTCGCCGGCGATCGAAGCGATGACCGATTTTTCCCGGGTCAATGTGGTCAGCATCGGTCCCGAAGCCTCGGTGGACGATGCCAATGCGCGCATGATCTCGCGCGGCGTCCGCCTGCTGATGGTGCTGGGCAAGGACGAAGAAGTCGTCGGCCTGATCACCGCCCGCGACATCCTCGGTGAGAAGCCTTTGCAGGTGGCACAGGCGCGCGGCGGCAAGCGCGATGAACTGCGTGTGGCCGACCTGATGACGCCGATCGCCAGCATCGACACCCTGTATCTGGAAGACGTGTTGCGCGCCCGCGTGGCCGACATCCTCAACGCGCTCAAGCAACTCGGTCGTCAGCACGTGCTGGTTGAGGATACCGATCCGTCCACCGGCCTGCCGCGCGTTCGCGGCCTGTTCTCGGCCACCCAGATCGGTCGTGCGCTCGGCGTGCCGGTGCTGGGCTTCGATCTGCCGCGGACCTTCGCCGAAATCGAGGCAGCGCTGGTCAACTGACGCCGCATGCGGGTAAACGAGCGTGGCGCAATGCCGCGCTCTGCCCGAACATTGGGGTTTGTCGTTTCCCGGAGAACTCGATGAGCACTGTGGCGCAATCCCTTTCCCCCGCTGGCAAGATCGTTTCGGCACGCGATGCCGTCGCCCGCATCGGCGATGGCGCGACGGTGGCGACCGGCGGTTTCGTCGGCATCGGCTTTCCCGAGAACATCGCCGTGGCGCTGGAGCAGCGCTTTCTCGAAACGCGCGAAGGCGACGTGCATGGCCAGGGTGCGCCGCGCGACCTGACGCTGGTCTATGCCGCCGGCCAGGGCGACGGCAAGGAACGCGGGCTCAACCACCTCGGTCATGAAGGCCTGGTCGGCCGGGTCATCGGCGGTCACTGGGGGCTGGTGCCGCGCCTGCAGGAACTGGCGGTGGCCAACCGCATCGCCGCCTACAACCTGCCGCAGGGCGTGATCTCCCACCTGTTCCGCGACATCGCCGCCGGCAAGCCGGGAACGATCACGCGCACCGGTCTCGGTACCTTCGTCGATCCGCGCTTCGGCGGCGGCAAGCTGAACGAACGGACGACCGCCGAACTGGTCCGGCTGATGGAAATCGACGGTGAGGAATACCTGTTCTACAAGGC
This sequence comes from uncultured Azonexus sp., assembly GCF_937982035.1. Classification (NCBI taxonomy): domain Bacteria; kingdom Pseudomonadati; phylum Pseudomonadota; class Betaproteobacteria; order Rhodocyclales; family Azonexaceae; genus Azonexus; species uncultured Azonexus sp. The sequence goes on along the minus strand of NZ_CALJNI010000015.1, from coordinate 11,081 downwards.
TTTCCCGATTCACGTCGGCATCATCCGCGGCACCACCGCCGATCCTGACGGCAACGTGACCATGGAAAAGGAAGCGTTGACGCTGGAAGCGCAGGCCATCGCCATGGCGGCGAAGAATTCAGGCGGCATCGTCATCGTCCAGGTCGAGCGCATCGCCGAACGCGGCACGCTCAACCCTCGCCAGGTCAAGATTCCCGGCATCCTGGTCGATTGCGTGGTGGTCGCCGAGAAGCCCGAATACCACATGCAGACCTTCGCCGAGCCGTACAGCCCGGCCTTTGCCGGCGAAATCCGGGTGCCGATGTCGGCGCTGAAGCCGATGCCGATGAGCGAGCGCAAGATCATCGCCCGCCGCGCGGCGATGGAGCTGACGCCGGGCGCCGTGGTCAATCTCGGCATCGGCATGCCCGAGGGCGTGGCCGACGTCGCCGCCGAGGAGGGCATCGTCGACCTGATGACCTTGACCGCCGAACCCGGCGTCATCGGCGGCGTGCCCGCCGGTGGCCTGAACTTCGGCGCCGCCACCAACACCCAGGCGATCATCGACCAGCCCAGCCAGTTCGATTTCTACGACGGCGGCGGTCTCGACCTCGCTTTCCTCGGGCTGGCCCAGGCCGACCGCGAAGGCAACCTGAATGTCTCCAAATTCGGCCCGCGACTGGCCGGTGCCGGTGGCTTCATCAACATCTCGCAATCGGCGCGCAAGGTCGTCTTCGTCGGTACCTTCACCGCCGGTCAACTTGAAGTGGCGGTCGACGGCGGCAAGTTGAAAATTCTCCAGGACGGCTCGGCGGTCAAGTTCGTCGACCAGGTCGAACACCGCACCTTCTCCGGGCCGCAGGCGGTCAAGCGCGGCACGCCGGTGCTCTTCATCACCGAGCGCTGCGTCTTCGAACTGACCGCGGCCGGGCTGGTGCTGACCGAAATCGCGCCGGGTGTGGACCTGCAGCACGACATCCTGGCGCGCATGGACTTCGTGCCCTTGATGCCGACTGCGCCCCGACTCATGGACGCGCGCATCTTCGTCGATGCGCCGATGCATCTACGACCGGACATCGTCGGCTCGGCTACGGGTTAGGGCCGGCGTCTGCCGGCAGGGTGGTGCGCTGATCCCGGATGGGGTTACTATCCGGGCTGGTTTTTGCACTGCACCATGAAATGACAGCGCTGTTCCCGATCACCAATCCCGTCGTCGTCTTCGCCCTGGTCGCCGTCCTCATCCTGCTGGCGCCTATCGTCATGGGGCGCTGGCGGCATGCCCGGCATGGTCGGTTTGCTGGCGGCGGGCGCCTTGCTTGGGCCGAATGCACTGGGGGTGCTGGCCCGGGATCAATCCTTCGTGCTGTTCGGCACAGTCGGCCTGCTTTACATCATGTTCACCGCCGCCCTCGAAATCGACATGGCGGTGCTCAAGCGCTATCGTCTGCACAGTCTGGTCTTCGGCCTGCTGACTTTTGCCATTCCGATGGGGCTGGGGGTGCCGGTCGCCCGTTATCTGCTCGGTTTCGAATGGCCGGCGGCGATCCTGCTGGCCAGCATGTTCGCCTCGCATACGCTGCTGACGTACCCAATTGCCTCGCGCCTCGGCATCGCCCGCAACCAGGCAGTGACCACGGCGGTCGGCGGAACCATCATCACCGACAGCCTGGCGCTGCTGGTGCTGGCAGTGATCGCCGGGATGACGCGCGGCGAGGTCGATGAACAGTTCGGTCAGCGCCTGGCGCTGGGGCTGTCGCTGTACGTCGCCCTGATCCTGTTCGGCGTACCGGCGCTGGCCCGCTGGTTCTTCCGCCATGTCGCCCGCGACGGCGTGGCGGAATTCGTGTTCGTGCTGGCCACCGTGTTCACCTGCGCCGCCGTCTCGCATCTGGCCGGTTCGGAACCCATCGTTGGCGCCTTCCTCGCCGGCCTGGCCCTCAACCGCTTGATCCCCCATAACAGTACGCTGATGAACCGTATCCAGTTCACCGGCGATGCCTTGTTCATTCCCTTCTTCCTGCTGTCGGTCGGCATGCTGCTCGATTTCGGAGTCTTTCTGGCCGGCTTCAAGGCCTGGGCCGTGGCCATCAGCATGGTTGCCACCGTTTTCGTCGGCAAGTGGCTGGCTGCCGAATCGACCCGGCCGCTGCTACGTTACAGCCGCGATCAGGCGCGCGTGGTGTTCGGTCTGAGCGTCCCGCAGGCGGCGGCCACGCTGGCGGCGACCATGGTCGGTTTCGAGATCGGCCTGTTCGACGATGCGGTGGTCAACGGCGCCATCGTGATGATTCTGGTCAGTTGTTTCGTGGCGCCCATCCTGGTCGACCGGCACGGCCGCAACATGGCCCAGCTCGAAGCGCTGCAGCCGCCCGAAATGGCCGAGTCCATGCAGCGCATTCTGGTTGGCTGTTCGTCGGCAAGCTCGGCCCGGCCGCTGCTCGATCTGGCCATGCTGATCCGCGACCCGGTGCCCGGGCAGCCGATCTACCCGGTCGCGGTGGTCGATGACGGTGAAGGGGCGAGCGAAGCCGTGGCCGCCTCCGAGAAATTGCTGGCCGGTGTCGTCGGCCAGTTGTCGTCGGCCAATGTACCGGCGCATCCGCTGACCCGGATCGACCTCAACGCGGCCTCCGGCATCCTGCGGGCGCGGCGCGAGTTGCGGGCGACGCTGACCATCGTCGGCTGGCGACAACGCAGTGCCGGGACCGAGTTCTTCTTCGGCTCGCTGGTTGAACAGTTGCTGCAGGATCGTCAATACAGCCTGCTCGCTGCCCGCCTGGCGACACCGCTGAATACCTGCCGCCGGATCATCGTCGCCATGCCGCCGCATGCGGAGCTGGAAGAGGGGTTCTTTGCCGGCATGGCTAACGTGACGCGGCTGGCGCGGCAACTGGGCGTCGGGCTGCTGGTGTTGTGCGAGCGCGGGCACGAGGCGGCGTTGCGTGCCCGCCTGCTGGCGCTGCGGCCGCAGTGCGAATTCCGTGTGCAGACGGTTGATGCCTGGAGCGGCGTGCTGCGCGCCCTGAACGAACTGGCGACGCCGGATCAGTTGCTGCTTTTCGTCGGTGTGCGTCCCGGCGGTTATGCCTGGCGCACTTCGCTGGGCACCTTGCCGGAGCGCGTTGCCCGTCGCTTTCCGGCGCTCAATCTTCTGGTTCTGTATCTGCCGACGGCTGACGCCGAGAACTCTGACGTCGTGATGTCGGCGGAAGACCCCAGGTAAGCGTGTAGAACACGTCCAGCGCATTGTCGCTGCCGGCCCGCCCGATCAGCGTGATCTGGCGGGTCAGTTCGATCGACAGCTTGACGATGCTTTCGGCCGTGCCCAGCGACTGCTCATAACTCAGGGTGGCCGACGACGACAGGCGCTTGCCGATGCTGAGGATCTGGTTGCCCGTCGTTGCGCCGGTGTCGACGCCGGCGGCAACGACGCGGCTGCCCGGCTGACGGCCGCCGCTGCCGTCGAGATTGCCCTGGCGGACGCCGAATTCGTCGATGCCGAAAGTGCGTTTCAGTTGCTGGACGAGATTGCCCGAGTCGTTGCCGAGCAAGCCGCCGGCCGCCGACAGCAGCAGGCTGGCGTCGCCGGCACTCATGCTGTCCTGGCCGTGACCAAGGATCAGCCAGGACAGTTTTTCCGGGTCCGGCAGGTCCGGGTCCGAGATCAGGCGCACCACCGGTCGCTGCGCGGTGCCGGACAACTGGACGCCGGGTTCGACTGCCAGGCCTTTACGCACGGCGCGCACGTCGAGCGCCGGGTTGTCGGGCAGTCCCTGGAAAGTCAGGATGCCGCGGGTGATTTCCAGCCGTTGGCCGTAGGCCTCGAAACGACCGTCGCGGGTGCGGATCGTGCCGGTGGCCCGGGGCAGGTCCCGACCACTGGCGCTCAGCCGGACCTGACCGGCCAGCCGGGTACTCAGGCCGGCGCCTTCGAACAGGAAATGGCGGCCGAGATCGGTCTGCACATCGAGTGCCAGGTTCGGGCGCAGGCCCGGCGATCGCTGGTCGCCCGGGCGATGGATGACGACGTCGTCGGACAGTCGCGGGGCGCCGGCCGGCGCCAGTTGCCAGTAGGCGGCGTCGATGGCGAGGCGACCGTCGATGCCGAGCGCGGCTTCCTGCCAGCGCAATTTTCCTTCGCCGGACAGGCTGACCCACTGGTCCTGGCGTTGCCAGACGCCGACGCGGTCGAGGCGGACGGTCAGCGCCGCCTGGCCGTCGGCCTGTCCGGGGGCGACGCGCAGTTCGCCGGAAACATCGAGTCGTCCCGGTCCTTCCAGGCTGCCGGCCTGTTCGCCGAGCGCCATGCGCAACGGCCGGGGGGCGCGCTGGCGGGCGCTGCTGAAACTGAGCCGGCGGATGCTCAGCAGATTGTCGGCGATGTCGGCGGCCAGCTCGCCGTCGACCAGCGCCAGCCCCTGGGCCGGCAGGCGCAGGCTGAGGGCCTGGCCGTTCAGGGTGCCGGCCAGCGCCGGTCGGGCCGGGCTGCCGGCAAGCTGCAGGCGAGCGTCGATGCGGCCACCGGTTTGCCAGTCCTCGCCGAGCAGTTCGCCGAGCCAGCCGAGGTCGGCGATTTCGGCCGTGGCCTGGCCTTGCCAGGGCGCGCTGGCGGCCAGTTGCCAGGGGCCGTCCACGCCGGCGGTCAGGCCGGCCTGGACCCGGCCGATCCGCGAGCCGCTGGCCTGCAGGTCGAGTTTGAGCGCTTTACGGTCGGCGTTGGCCTGGATCGTGGCCTGCCAGTCGAGGGGCTCGCCGGCCAGTTGCAGAGGGCCGACCGACCAGCCGTCGGCGCTCGCCCGCAGCGCGGCCGGGCTGCGCAGGCGCAGGTTGCGGGCGGCGCTGTCGGCGAGCAACGAGAGTTGCGTCAGCATGCCTTGCCAGCGCCCATCCTGCTCGCTGCCGTCGACCTGCAGTTGCAGGCGTTCGCCGGCGGCCAGGCGACCGTCGATGGTCATTTGGTGCTGGCGCCGGCTGCCGTCGCCACGGATGGTCAGCGGCGCGAACAGGCGCTGGCCGGCGCCGGATTCGAGGCGCTGCAGCGTCAGCCCGAGTTGCAGCGGCGCATCGGCCGCTTCCGCGAGGCTGGCCGATAGATGCACGCCGTCGGCGCGGAAAACGCCGGGCAGGCCGATGCGGCCGGCGCGCAATTCGCCGTCGACCAGCGGTCGGGCGACGCTGCCGCTCACATTCAGGTCGGCCTTCAGGTCGCCTTCGGCGCCGAGGGCGGCCAGCCGGGGTGCGTCGATGGCGAGCTGCAGCCGCTGGCCGGGGGCGCCGAAACCGCCCTTGGCGGTCAGGCGGTTGCCGGCCAGCGCCAGGTTCAGGTCGATGCCGCTGAGCGTCGGCCAGTCCACCCGCAATTCGCCCTGGCCGGCCAGCGGCTGGCCGCGAAACTGGCTGTCGCCGAGGGCAAAGCTGGCGTCGATGACGGGTTTCGGCTGCAGTCGTCCCTTGGCCTGCAGCCTGGCGTTGATGCGGGCGCCCGGCAGTTCGGCAAAGCGGGCGGGATCGAATTCCTGCAAGCGGGCGTCGACCGTGAATGCCTGCTCGGCCAGCTGCAGGCTGCCGGCGGCAAGCAGGCGGGCCTGGCCGGCGGCGATTTCGACGTCCGTCAGGGTCAGGGTGTCGGCGGCGTGTTGTGCGGTGCCGCGCAAGGTGAAACGGCGGTCGCGCAGGTCGACGCGGATGTCCTGGCGCTGCTGACCGAGGGTCGCGCTCAGCCGGCCGTCCAGCCGGGTCGGCCGCAGGCTGCTGTGCAGGCGGATGGCGTCGAGCTGGCGGACGGCGAGTTCCAGTTGCAGCGCGCCGTCGTCAAGTTCGCCCTGCCAGACGCCGCGTCCGGAAAGTTCGCCGCCGCCCAGGCGGGCCTGCAGTTCGGGAAACGCCAGTTGTCCGTCCAGCCAGGTGGCTTGCCCCTGCAGGCGCTCGATCGGCAATCCCGGTCGGTCGAGCGGCGCGGCTTGGCGGTTGTTCAGGTCGAAGCGGGCGCTTACCCCGCCGGCCGCCGGTGTCACCTTGAGATCGAGGTCGAGGCGGGCGTCGGGCAGTCCGTCGCGCCAGGCCGCCGGGTCGATGTTGGCGAGCTTGATGTCGGCCTCGATCAGCGGCATCGCCGCGAACGGGTTCAGGCTGACCCGGGCATGGCCTTCGATGCCGGCGCGGGCATCGAGCTTGACGGTGAAGCCGGCCAGCGGCCCCGCCGCTTGAAACGCCAGCGCCAGCGGTTTGTCTTCCAGTTGCCCCTGGATCTCGCCGCTGCCCTCGAGCGGGAAGGGGGCCTGGCCGTCGAGCTGCACCTGGCCGCGTACGGCGACATCGCCGCTGTGCAGGCGCAGGTCGTCGATGCGATGGTGGCGGCCGTCGCTGTCGATCCGCGCCACCAGTTCGCGGGCGATTTCCTGTCCGCCGTGGTGCAGGTGGGCGATGCGCAATTCCCCGACATGGACGGCCAGGGGCAGCTGCAGGTCGGCCGGCTCGACGGTCGGGGTGTCGCTGGCCGGGGTCGTGATGCTCAGGTTGCTCGTGCTCAGGGACTCGATCTGCAGGCGCTGCTGCAGCAGGGCACCGGGTGTCCAGGCCAGCGCGAGGTCGGTGGCGACGATGGTGGTGTCGCCATCCTGCCAGCGCAGTTCGCCGATCGTGAGCGGGCCGCCGAGGCGGCCGTCAGCCTGCTCGACCTGCAGGCGATTGCTGCTCAGCATGCCGGCCAGATTCAGGGCGAATTGCAGTCCGCCGCCGGTATTTAACAGCCAGTAGCCGGCGGCGCCGGTGACGACGACCAGGGTCAGCAGGAGTGGTAGCAGGCGGCGCATGTCAGAACGGGATGGCCAGCGAGAAGTGCAGTTGCAGGCGACCTTCGCGTTCGCCGTAAGCGAGGTCGGCGCCGATCGGGCCGGCCGGGCTGCGCCAGCGCACGCCGAGGCCGTAACCGGCGGCAAGGCGGATGTCCTTGAGTCCATCGACGGCGTCGCCGGCATCGACAAACAGCGCCAGGCCCCAGTGGTCGTTCAGCCAGTGCGTGTACTCGGCGCTGGCCACCGCCAGGTAACGGCCGCCCACGGTGGCTTCGCCTTCCTTGATGCCCAGGCTCTGATAGGCGTAACCGCGGACCGAACCGGTGCCGCCGGCGCGAAACAGGTAGTCCTGCGGAATGCGCAGGCGCGAGTCGGCGAAGGTCCGCCCCAGTTCGCCGCGCAGGGCCAGGGTGTCGCGGGGGCCAACCGGCAGGTAGTGCTGGATGCGCCCGTGCAGGCGGACGAAATTCTGGTCCGACAACGCCGCCCTGGCGCCGCCGCCGACGCTCAACTGGAGTACCGTGCCGGCGCGCGGGTCGAGCAGGTTGTCGATCCGGCGCCAGGTCCACATGGCATTGGGCACCAGCGCCCGGCTGGTGATGTCGGCACTGCCGTCGGGCCAGCGGGTTTCGCGCTGCCAGTTCAGCGACAGGCGCTGCTCGACGCTGCCGCGCTGCTGCACGCTTTGAATGCCCAATGCGTGGCGTTCGGTGCGCAGCTTCTCGATGTCGCTGGTTTCGCGGACAAAGCCGATGCTGTGCCGGCGCTGTTTGTCGTCGGGCGGCAGGATCACGTCGCTGTAGAAGGTCTGCCGTTTCTGTTCGAGACGCAAGCCGGTATCGAATTCCCAGGCCTGGCCGAAGAGGTCGGGCGTGTTGTAATTGGCCTCGACCCGGGCGCCGGTATTGGAACTGGCACCGATACCGAAGCCGGCGCGATGGCCGGGGCGCTCGCGGACCCGCAGGCGGACCGGGGCGACGGCGTTGCCGTCGGCGTCGATTTCTGCGGCAGCGGTATCGAGTTCGGCACGGACGCTGGCAAAGTACGGCGTCGATTGCAGGATGCCGGTCAGGGTCTGCAGGTCGGCCGCCCGGTAGGGCTCGCCCGGCCTGACCTGGCGGTTGTAACGGGCGACCAGTTCCGGCGTGTAGCGGTGCAGGCCGCTGAATTCCAGTTCGCCGTAGCGGTAGCGCGGGCCGGCATCGTAGCGGGCGCTAAGCACGGCGCGCGCCGATTCGGCATCGATGTCGGCGCGGCTGTCGACCAGCCGGGCGTCGGCATGTTCGTTGGCCAGCAGTTCGGCCAGCACTTGCTGCTTGGCGGCATTCCAGTCTTCCTGGCGGAAGGGCTGGCCGGCCGGCAGTCGCCAGCCGGTTATCAGTGCCTGGCGACGTTCGTGGTCGATGGGACCATCGACATTCAGGTCGACACGCTCGATCAGTGTCCGCGGCCCCGGATCGACACGCAGTTGCAGTCCGTCGTGGTCGACGATGTTGATGTCCGGCGAGAAGTAGCCCTCGGTGGCGAGAATGTCGCGGGCCTGGGCTTGCAGCCGCTGGGGGCCGGCTTCCGCCTGCAGGAAAGCCGACAGGCGGCTGGCCAGCGCTGCCGGTGCCTCGGTCCGCAACTGCGCCGCCGCCGGCAGCGCCAGGCAGGCAAGCAGCAGGGGCAGGGCGGGGCGAGCGCGGTGCATCAGTGGCTCCCATCCTCCCGTGGTTCTTCGGGCGGCAGCAGGAAGCTGCGCGGCTGCTGGCGGAAGCGCCGGCCGAGTGCCGCCAGCAAGGTCCCCCAGTGGGCGAAGGCGATGCGCCGGGCGCCCATGGCTGTGCGCAAGGCCAGCGCGAAACTGACGCCGAGGTTGGTCAGCCCGATCAGGGCAACGCCGAGTGCACCCCAGAGCAAAGCCTGCCAGGCCATGGCGAACTCGAAACCGCCGAAGGCGTAACCCAAGTTGGCGGAGGAGAAGGCGATGTGGCGGATATCCAGCGGCAGGCCGAGCAGGGTGCCGATCATGCCGGTCGAGCCGAGCATGCAGCCGAACAGGAAGTTCCCCATGATGCCGCCGAGGTGGTTTTCGATGTAGTCCCCGGTGCGCGCGGCCCGTTCCTTGCCGGCCAGGCGCTGCAGCCAGCCGAGGCGGGCGATGCGCGGGCCGATGTTGGCGTAGGCGGCCCGGTTGTCGAAATAGCCGCTGATCAGGCCGGACAGGAACAGATAGAAGCCGGCGATTGCCGCGTGCGGGATGGCCCACGACAGCGGGTCGAGATCGGCCATCAGGTGCGCCGCCTTGGCGGCATCGACCGCCGGCCCGCCGAACAGGAAAGCGGCGGCAAGGCTGACCAGGACGGCGACCGGCAGGGCGACCATGACGTTACCGCCGATCGCCGCCAGCTGGCTGCGGCTGACCGCTGCCGCGACGTCGGCAATGCGTTCGAGATCGGCCTGGCGGTTCGGCTTGAGTCCGTCGAGCAGCCCGGCCAGCGTCTGCGCGGTCATGGCCGGCTGCTTGGTGGCGACGGTGAAGCCGAGCAGGAAGATGGTGACGAAGCCCAGTCCGTAAATCATGCTGAACAGGAAGGCCTCGACGAACAGCGGCGCACCGAGTGCCGCCGCCTTGATCTTGAGCAGGGCCATGATGCCGATCAGGACCCCGGCGCCGGCCGCCGAACGCCACATCCGGCGGTAGTCGGTACGGGTTTCGCAGATGTAGTGTTCGCCGGAGCGGGCGGCGTTTTCGGTGACGCGCACTGCCAGCACGCCGGACAGTTGCTGCATGTAGTGACGCAGGCTGTGGCGGCGGTTTTCCGCCAGGAAAACTTCGCGGGCGAAGGTCGTCCAGTCGCGGATGGCAACCTCGTGCGGGGCATTGCGCAGGCCGGCGGTGAGGATGCGGGTGAGTTCGGTGATGCGCTGCAGGCTTTGTTCGCTGCGAGTCAGGATGTACGAGAGATGCAGGCTGGTGCCGATGGTGAGCGCCCGCTTCCGGATCCGGTTGAGGGTGTCCTGGCACTGGTCGACAATGACCAGCAACTGGTCGCCGTTGTCGAAGCTGCTGTCGTCGCCGTCGAGCCCGGCGCGGAAGCTGCGGACGAATTCCAGCGCTTCGGCCGAGAGCGCGACGAAGCGCGGCGAATCGTCCTCGAGGTTGGGCGAGGCACGCATCAGCTCGCCTTCCAGGCCCAGGCCGCTGACCCGGTGGGCGAGCAGCAGCAGCGCGTCGAGCATCTGTTCCTGCACGCCGCGCCGGTCCATTTCGCGGAAGGTTTCGGGCGGCGCCAGGATTTCCCAGAAGCGGTGCGCCAGCTCGGCCGGAACGGCTTCCAGCCAGCGCCAGTCGTTGCGGTCGGAGAAGATCAGGTGCAGGCAGTCCTTCATCCGCCTTTCGTCGGGCACTTCGGGCAGCAGGCGGTTGCCGAGGATGCGCCACCATTCGGAAAAGAAACCGGTGCCGGGCAGGATGCCGCTGTCGGTGAAGAAACTCAGCAGGCGACGGCTGCCGACGAAATGGATGACGTGATGCCGGAAGCCGGCACGCAATGCCGCATCGTCTTCCAGTCGTTCGAGCATCAGCGCGTAGCGACGGTTACTCTGGTCGTCGCCGGCGTTTTCCGGGCGCAGGGCGGCGATCAGCCGGCGCAGCAGTTCAAGCTCGCAGGCTTCTGGATTGCGGAAGTCCTCCAGTGCGGCAAGCAGGCGCTGGTCGCCGGTCGGGCGGTAATCGCCAAAGTATCGGGTCAGACGGTGGATCAGTGTTTTCAAAGGCATTGTCGGGACAAACGGGCTTGCCCGGTGGTTCAGGTCGTACCATGATATCCCGTGGCGCGTGAAACCCGTCCTTTCCAGCCTGTTGTCTTGGTGACGATTCGTAATAGAATGCGGGCTGCAATATCAATAACAACCCTTTCCACAGGAAGAACCATGAACCTCGTCAAGAAATCCATCGCTGTTGCCCTGCTGGCCGGCATCGGCTTCTCCGCCATTGCCCAGGAACGCGTCTATGTCATCGACCAGCGCGACGTCGTCGCCAAGTCGGGTGCTGGCCTGTGCTGGCGCACCGGCTACTGGACCCCGGCCGGCGCCGCTGCCGACAAGGCCGGTTGCGAATGCGACAAGGACCTGCTGCCGAAGGAAGCCTGCGATGGCAAGGCTGGCGCTGCTGCAACCCCGGCTGTCGCCGGCCCGAAGCCGACCGGTGAGAAGATCACCGTCGCCGCTGATGCCCTGTTCGACTTCAACAAGGCTGTCCTGCGTCCGGAAGGCAAGGCCAAGCTCGACGAACTGGTCGCCAAGGCTGCCCAGATCAAGCTC